>JAJDNH010000066.1 GCA_022340775.1 Acidobacteriota bacterium | reverse complement strand
ATCGAGGAACGCCGCCCGAAGGTCGATCGCCGCAAGATCCGGACCACGGTCGAGGAGTCCCTCAGGCCCCTCACCCTGCCCAACTTCATCACGCTCCTGCGGATGGCGATGATCCCCTTCTTCGTGCTCGCCGTGAACGGTCACGAGTTCGCCCTCGCCGGCATGATCTTCGTGCTCGCGGGGATCACCGATGCTGTCGACGGCTTCCTGGCTCGCCACCTCCGGATGCGGTCCGTGGTCGGCGCCTACCTCGACCCGATGGCCGACAAGCTGCTGCTAGCGACTGCTTACATCTCACTGACTATCCCGCAGGGGCAGGCGGTCGTGATCCCGATGTGGCTCACCATCCTCGCCCTGTTCCGCGACATCCTGATCGTGATCGTGGCGCTGCTCCTTTACCTCGGCGCCGGTATCCGGAGGTTCCCACCTTCAAAGTGGGGGAAGGCGACCACATTCCTCCACGTTGCCACCGTGACCATCGTCATCATCGCCAACATCTGGACGATTCCCTACTGGCTGCCGCAGAGCCTGTTCTACCTCTCGTTCGTGGCCGTCCTAGTGTCCGGCTTCCACTACATCTACCGCTCCGCGCGCGAGGTCGAGGCCCTCAGCGAAGAGCTGTAGGGGAAACGCCGGCCGTCGCTGAGAGAGGCTCATATCGTTTCGTGGCTCCCGCTCGGGTCCCCGGGAATAGAGTCGTGAACCGTGCATGAGTAGTACAGCCGGTGACGTTCTGGGAAGCGCGCTCCCGAGAGGCGTTTCCCGGTCCATTCTTAGGATTGCGTTTACGAATCAGTCTCAAGAGAGGGGTCTACATGGAAGGACCGAGTCACGGCAGTTGACTCGTCGAGAATGTAGTGTAGGCTCTTGCTATTCCACGTTGTCCACCTGGGACGGAGGCAGCATGGGCACAAGAGGTTCCGTTTGCCGAAGCCTGGCGGTTGCGCTGCTTGCCGGTGCCCTGTGCTGGCCTTTGTATGGGCAGCCAGCCGGCTCTGGAGGACCGGGGCCCGATGACGCCCGGTCCCCGGGGCTGAGGGCGGTCCAGGCAAGTGCCCTGGTGACGGTGACGGTAACCGGACCGGAGGCCTCAGCCTCGCACACCGTCAGCGCGTTGGGTGTGCTCATCGATGACCGGGGCTTCGTCCTCACGAGCGTGGATCCCCTGCAAGAGTTGACTGGATGCTGTACGTACGGGCTCGGGAGATCTCCCTGCTCTGGGCTTGGTTTCTCCGTTCAGAGCGTCTTCAGGGCCGAAGAGCGTCCAGCGGCAGCCACGCTGGTGGGTTGCAGCGCCTCGCATGGCCTGGCGTTGCTTGCAACGCGCCTCCGGTCCCCCGAGCGGATCGCCATCACTCAGATGCGTGAAGTCAGCCCAACCGAGGTTGCTTATGCGCTGACGCCGAGTGGGCTCGAAACCGTGCGCCTGACGAGATCGGCTACCGGCAGCAGGCTGGACGCTGGCGTTGATTCCCGAGCCCTTGAGGTGGGTACGCCCCTGGTCGACGGCGACGGGCGGTTGGTGGGCGTGGCCGAGCGGGAGGAGAGCCATGGAAACGGCCGCCGTACCGTGGTGGCTGGCCCCGCTAATCTGCGGGGTTTCTTCTCGGAGTATCTGTTTCGCACCTCCGTGTCGCCGGCGGTGATCCATCGGGACACCCGACAGCTGGTCGTGGAAACGACTCGGCTTCTGGGGTCCTTCGCAGGTCTCAAGGGTACGGTTACGCTGGAGGCAGAGGGGTCTCCGCCACAGACGCGAGAGCTCATGGGTGGACCCGAGAAAAAGGCCGCGACGCTCCCGGTCGTCGCTCCGCCCTCTGGAGGATCGCTGCGCAAGGTGCGGGTGACGGTCAGTTTCCGAGGTGGCGACGGACGGGCGGTGGCCCGGAAGCGGTATCGCGTCTCGGCCGATGACAAAATGGCAGCGGGCGCATTGCCACAACCAACCCCGATCCCTCTCGGTACAAACAGCGCCGCCGCTCTCAGTGCTTCGGATGCCGAGAAGCGGACGCGGTCCGGCCGTGCCACGAGACTCTCTGGAATCGCCGCCAGGGTAAGCCTCCACAAGGACAAGGACGGCTCGTCCGTGACGCTGACCAACCGGACCCTCGAAGCAGGCGGTGACTCGAGCTCGGGCGCGTACAGGTTTCTGAAGTCGAAACAGGATCGGTCGGACGCCGTGCGGCTCGAGAGGTTGGGAGCGGAGTACGCGTATCTGCAAGGGGAGAAGAACCGAATCTCGGCGGGACGCAAGCAAAGGGGCGAGGTGGTGTGGAGCCACGATGAGCTCAACCGGCAGTACCGGGATTCCTACAAGAGGCTGAGCGAGATACGTACCGAGGCGGGAGCCATTGTGAGGCGACTGCTGAGCCGGAAGATCTGCCGGTGCGACGATGGTCTGTGGTATCGGGCTGCGGAGGCACCCTGCCACGGATGCGTGCTGAGGGACCCCACGAGCTCGAGCAAGTCTGGGTACGTGATGCGCAGGTGACGGATGTCGAGACGCGGGCTACCGGATGAGGGGAACGGATTGATGAGAGCATCCGTGATGGCAATCACGGCCGCGCTGCTGGTCCTGCCCGGGGCCTTCGACGCCGCGTTGGCGAGCGCAGCGAGGCCGACCGCTGACGTTGTCGATTCCGGCGCAACGCGTGCTGGGACCGACGGAGCAGCCGCATCGCCGCTGGTCGTGCTCCGTCTCTCCTGGACCCGCGCCGGCTCCGAAGTAGTCCGTTTTCAGACGGCGTGGACCATCGACGAGCGAGGGTACCTGCTGACATCGACGGCCGCCTGGGCGGCGGGAGGTGTCCACTGCCCCGGGTCAGTCGTACCGCCGAACACCTCGTTCGTGCGCCTCCGGGCGGAGCTCTGGCGCGGAGGGAACGTGACCAGCATCCCGGCTTCGCTGGTGCTGGCCGACGGCGAGACGGGGCTGGCCCTGTTGAAGGTACATGGACCCCTTCCGCGAGCCTTCCGCTTGGCAGCGATCTCACCGACGGCCGGCACGGCTCGTATGGTCCGTCTCTGGATGCCGCCCGGCGGGCTGGGCATCAACGCTGACTCGTTGAGTGGTGCGAGGCCTCGGATTCAGTCGCAGGGGCTTCCTCACGGCACCCTGGGTTCGTCGAGTGAGCTGCTGGTCGATGCGCCCGCCGGCCTGGACCAGCGGTGGGCGGGGGCGCCAGTCCTCGATGACCGTACGGAAGTGGTGGGTATGGCCAACCCTTGGCCGTGCGTCGACGGAGGGCGGGTCGCGGTGGTCCCGCTCGACGAGCTCCGCGGCTTCCTGACGAGGGCGCGTTTTCAGATCAGGGTCGAGCCGCCGGCAATCACCCCCCGGCTCTCGCAGGTGCATCTCACCCTGAGCCCAGTTCTCGCGTCGCTGGACGGCTGCCGGGCGACGGCCGCCTTAACAGGATCGTCGCCAGTGGAGCTCGAGCGGGTGGGGCACGATCTAGTGGCGGAGGTACCGGTGCCGGGTAGCCCTGCCGAAAGCTCGGCCAGAACGCTCGCTCTGGCGGTGACCGTGCTCGACGGCGCCGGCGCCGAGCTGGCGCAACGGACCGTGGAGGTGCCGGTTGCCGCCATAGACTGGCGCCAGGATGGCGCGCGGGAGGTGCACGATGCCTCGGTGGTGGACGCGGGCCAGACGGCCCACCCGCCGGCATCTGATCTGTCGCGGATGGCTTCTGGCATCGAGCTGCGGCCCGAAGCCCTCCGTCCGGAGCTTCGATCTCCTCGCAAGGAGGAGGGCAACTCGGGGGTTGTGACCGGCAAGCCCGCTGACTACTCGCACCTGGAGAACGAGCTGGCGCGAAGGTGGGCGACGGAGTGGGACCGCCTGACTGCACGGCTGCAGGCCGTGGACGCTGGGCTTGTTGGGAGCTCTGGTGCGGGGACCGGCGATGGTACTGCGAGAGGTCATGACTTGAACTGGTTCTGGGCGGAGCGCCGGCGCCTGCTCCTGCAGGTGGACCGCGCCGGCGTCGTGCTGCAAGCGCTCAACATCTGTCGCTGTGACGACCAGGTGTGGTACACGGTGGGGCATGCCCCCTGCCGAGATTGCCGGCTCATCCTCCCATGAATGGCGCAACGGCGGAACCACTGGGTGAATGGAAGATGGAGCCGCTCACCTGCGGCTGGTCGCAGCCCGAGCATGCAGCGAAACGGCGGAGGCTCCGTCCTTGAGACCGTCGCCCAAGACCTCATCGGCTCGCACTGCTGCAGCGCGCCGTTTCCGACCCGGCGGGAGCATCCTCGGTCGAGTCAGCCTCCAGAACCTCGATCCGTCTCCGGCGGTCGGCTCGGCTGTCGTGTGGGCGGTGCTCAGCCTGGCCTGCCTCCTGGGCTACTCGTTGCTTCACATCCGGCTCCTGGGCGGGGCCGGCCACCTGTTCGTGACCATCGTCGTCGGAGTAACGGTCATCCTGGTGGCGGCAGTCCTCCTGTCGGTTCTGCTGCGGCTGCGAAACCCGGGCTGGTTGGTGCTCTGGGCATTGGTCATCGGGGTGTTCTTCACGGTTCGGCTGGCGGGGGCCTGGCATCAGGTTGAAACCGGGAACCGGCTGCGAGAGCTCTTGTCGCGACCGGCCGGTTCTCCGGCACCGGCTGCTGACAGCGTGACCTGGGTGCGCTACGGACGCTGGGTCGGGTTGGTCCGCAGGGCTCTCACGATCGAGTCACAGCGCTGCAACCTCCAGCTCGAGCTCCGCAGCGGTGCGCTGCCCCCATTGACTCAAACGCTCGACCTTCTCAGGCACCCCGATATCGCAGCGGACCCGTACGCGCTTGCCGCCGCCAAAGGGCGCCTCCGGGCGCTCGGCAGCGAGGTGAGCAGTTTTCGTCCTCGTTTCCATTCCTTCGCCAGCGAGGTCCGGCGGAGTCTAGCACCATGGGAGAAGCTGATCCCGCCAGGGACCCATCTGTCGAGAGACTTCGGGATCTGGCGGGAGGTTCGGGTCTGTAGAAGCGGCGACGACCTGATCGGGAGGATCAACCAGGTGATCTACAGGGAATCAAAGATCCTGGAAGAGATCGGGCGATGGCAGGGCGGTGCGGGGACGGAGAGGCGAGGGTATTCAGGAGCCAGCGTTTCCGGTGACGGCTCACCGAGTCCGGTGGTCCTGAGACAGCTCGAGGAGCAGATTCAGTATCTGGATCGGGCGACGGAGTGCCGATGATGAACGAACGAGGTGTGTCGAGCACCATGGGTTTGGTGCTCTGGACGGCGATGGTGATCGCGGTCTCAGCGGCCG
>JAJDNH010000205.1 GCA_022340775.1 Acidobacteriota bacterium | reverse complement strand
CGGGCCAGCATGAACAGCTCCATCTCGCGGTCGGGGCTTTCGGCCTGGCAGACGACAATCGCGTTCCGCGGCAGATGGCTGCGTGCGGCGTTCAGGAAGCTCCACATTTGGGCAAGATCGGGCCGCACCAGATCGAGCGGCGTGGACGGCGGCAGTGCCGGGACTGTAGCCCGCAGAACCGAGAGACGAGGCAGCTGTGCGGTTGCGAGGAGAAGAACCCCGATCCACCACAGATGGGCCACCAAGCGTCCCCTCACCGGAGAGCTCCTTCCCGTTGCCCCGGTCTTCCCATGGACAGCAGCCTGACGATGACCTCAGACGGCTCCACGAATCGCGGGAGGGCGGCATGCCCATGGTCGGAGCCGGAGGTCAGGTCGGGCAATTTCTGCGGTGGTGAAAAGCAGCGCCAAACCGACGGAAGGTGTGTCACCGATCAAGCCTCATCGCCCGCCGGCCCGTCCACGCGTACTTCGACGATCCGGTTGTCGCTATCGACCAGGACGATGCGTGCCCGGTGACTGGCAACCTCGGTGCGGTCGAGCTGAGCGTAGGCGACGATGATCACCATGTCTCCCGGGTTCACGAGGTGGGCGGCGGCGCCGTTGATCTGGATCTCGCCGCTGCCCGCCTGGCCACGCAGCACATAAGTCGTGAGGCGCGAGCCGTTGGTCAGGTCGAGGATCTCCACCTGCTCCAGGTGATCGATGTCCGCGGCATCGAGAAGATCAGCGTCGATCGACACCGACCCCACGTAGTCGAGGTCCGCGGCGGTGACCGTCGCGCGGTGGATCTTGGCCCTGAGGAAGGTCCTGAGCATCATCTGTCATCTCTCCACGAGGAGGTTGTCGATCAGCCGCGTCGAGCCGAAGCGAACGGCCGTCGCGAGCAGCACCGTGCGGTCGATCCGGGACGGCCGCTCGAGATCCTCGAGTCCCACGCAGACTGCGTACTCGAGACTCGCTAGAGGCTCGGCCTCGATCATCTCGCGCATCTGCCCTTCGACGACGAGCGGGTCGTTCTCGCCCTCGGCTACGGCATCGTGCGCCGCGACCAGCGCCCGGTGCAGCACCGGTGCGGCCTGCCGCTCCGCCGCCGAAAGATAGACGTTGCGGGAGCTCATGGCAAGACCGTCGGCCTCGCGCACCGTCGGCGACACCTCGATCTGCACCGGAAAGTCGAGCTCGGCGGCCAGCCGTCGGATCAGCAGCGCCTGCTGGGCGTCCTTCTGGCCGAACACGGCTACCGCCGGATCGACGATGTTGAACAGCTTGGCTACCACCAGCCCCACACCGGAGAAGTGTCCCGGGCGGGTGGCGCCGCACAGCCTGTCCTCGAGACCGGAGAAGCGGATCGTGACCACGGACGGCCGCGGGTACATGTCCTCCGCGGGCGGCGCGAACACGACATCGACTCCCTCAGCCTCGAGAAGGGCGGCATCGCGTTCGAGGTCGCGTGGGTAGCGCTCGAGATCCTCGCCCGGCCCGAACTGGGCCGGGTTGACGAAGACCGAAACCCACACGCTGTCACCGATCTCGCGCGCCCTGCGAACCAGGGAAAGGTGTCCCTCGTGCAGGTAGCCCATGGTCGGCACCAGAGCGACCGATCGCCCGGCCTCACGGTCGGCGCTGCGCCGCTCTCTCGCGGCGGCAATCGTGCTCACGATCTCCATCACGCCTCCCGGATCAGGCGGCGGCGCCAGGCGGCTGCCGCCCTCGGTTTGAAATGGTACGACTGCTCGCCGGTCGGCACCCGCCGGCCGCGGACGTCATCGGCCCAGCGCGAGATGGCGGTCACCGCAGCGTCGCCAAGACGGGCGTACGGCGCCACGAACCGCGGCCGCGGAGGCTGAGAGAGCCCGAGCAGGTCGTGCACCACCAGCACCTGTCCGTCACAGCCAACGCCGGCGCCGATGCCGATGGTCGGGATGCGGACCTCCGCGGTGACTGCCTCACCGACCTCTGCCGGTACCCCTTCCAGCACGATCGAGAAACAGCCCGCCGCCTCGAGCTCGCGAGCCGCGGCGACCAGTGCCCGAGCATCCTCGACCTCTCGCCCCTGCACCCGGTAGCCGCCGAAGCTGTGCACGGACTGCGGCGTCAGGCCGAGGTGGCCCATCACCGGAATGCCGGACCGGACCAGGGCTTCGACCCGCTCGGGCCACAGCCCCTCGAGCTTGACCGCGTGCACGCCCGCCTCGCGCAGAAAACGGACGCCGCTCTCGACCGCCTGCTCGACGCTCGTCTGGTACGAGCCGAATGGCAGGTCGCCGACCACCAAGCAACGGCGGCTTGCGCGCATGACCGCCCGCGCGTGGTGCAGCATCTCGTCGAGCGTGACTGAAAGCGTGCTGTCGTGGCCGAGCACCACCATCGCCAGCGAGTCGCCGACCAGCAGGATGTCGGCGCCGGCAGACTCTCCCCATCGCGCCGTCGGCGCGTCGTAGGCGGTGATCATGACGAGGGGTCGCTCCCCCTTAGCGGACCGGACCTCCGGAACCGTGACGGTATGGTCCATCTGGACACCTCCGATTCGATGCCCGGACCCTCACGGCGACTCTCCTCGATCCGCGTCCACGGGGAGCGTCTCGGTCCGATCGGATCCGAGCGGCACGTAGACCTGTGTGCCCCGCCGGCAACGCGCGATCTGAGCGGCGAAGGCGTCGAGATCGGCGGGGTTGTTCACAAAGTCGATGTCATCTGTGTTCACGACCAGCAATGGCGTCTCCCGGTAGTGGAAGAAGTAGTAGGAGTACGCCTCGCTCAGCCGTTCGAGATACTCGGCGTCAATGTTCTTCTCGTAGTCGCGCGAGCGGCGCCGGATCCGTTCCAGGAGCACCGGCACCGAGGCCTGCATATAGATCACGAGGTCGGGCTTGGGGACCTCCTGCTGTAAGACCGGGTACAGCTTCTCGTACACCTTCAGATCTGCGTCGTCGAGGTTGAGGTAGGCGAAGATCCGGTCCTTGGGAAAGGTGTAGTCTGCAAGGACGAGGCTGTGAAAGAGGTCCATCTGAGCGATCTCGCGCTGCTGCTGGAATCGCGACAGCAGGAAATAGATCTGCACCTGAAAGGCGGCTCCGGGCCGCCGTTCGTAGAACGACGGCAGGAAGGGATTTGTGATGTCCTCGAGCACCATCACACCCTCAAAGCGCCGGGCCAGCAGCTCGACCAGCGACGTCTTGCCAACGCCGATGGGACCTTCGACGGCGATGTGGCGAAAAGGCAGCTTCCGGCTCATGGGCCCGCCGTCAGCTTGGCCAGCACGAACAACACACACATCAGGATCGACAGGATCCCATTGGTGGTAAAGAACGCCGCGTTGACCCGGCTCAGGTCGCGTGGCGCCACCAGCCGGTGCTGCCACACCAGCAGGCCCGCCGCCGCCACCACGGCAGCCGCCCTCAGCACGCCGCCGCCGGCCGCGGCAGCGAACACCAAAAAGCCGGCAAGTGCCAGCAGGTGTGCGCCGCGGGCCAGCCACAGCGCCCGTCCCACGCCGAGCCGGGCCGGTGCCGAGAACAGTCCGTTCGCACGGTCAAAGGCCTGGTCCTGCAACGAGTAGATGATATCGAAGCCGGCCACCCACAGAGTCACCGCCGCTCCCAGTACCAGTGGCGCGGGAGCGAGCCGGCCGGTAACGGCGAGCCAGGCGCCGGCCGGCGCCATCCCCAGCGACAAGCCGAGCCAGAGATGGGACCATGTCGTGAACCGCTTGGCGAAGGAGTAGCCGAGGAGAACCGCGACCGCCACCGGCGACAGCAGCAGGCAGGTCCGGTTGAGCATCCCGGCCGCCAGCACCAGCGTCGCCACCGACAGAGAGGTCACCGCCCAAGCGAACGGACGGCCGAGCCTTCCCGCCGGCAACGCCCGGCCGCTGGTGCGCGGGTTGGCGGCATCGATCCGGTGGTCGGCGAGACGGTTGAACGTCATCGCTGCGGTGCGCGCCGCCACCATCGCGACCAGCACCCAAAGCCACACGCGCGGTGCCGGCCAGGATCTGCCGGCCGCGGTCACCAGAGCGATGGCTGCGAACGGCAGTGCGAACACGGTGTGCTCGATCTTGATCATCTCCGCCGTCTCGCGGAGGTGGCCGACAAAGGCGCGTGGCGCGGCGCTTACCCGTTCCACCGCAAGCCGTCCCCGGAGATCGGGATGTCGAGCAGGTCGAGCACCCGCATCACGTAGTGATCCATGAACACCCGCATCGCCTCGGCCTCGTCCGGACGCAGGTAGAACGCCGGAATCGGCGGCACGATGTGGGCCCCGGCCTGGGCCAGCCGGCCCAGGTTGGTGAGCAGGACCGGCGACATCGGCGTCTCACGCACGCCAAGTACCAGCGGCCAGCGTTGCTTGAGGGCAACGTCGGCGACCCGCTGGGCGAGCCCGCGCGAGATGCCGTTGGCAAGGGAACCCACCATCCCTGCCGAACAGGGAAGGACAACGACGCCACCGAGGCGGTGGGAGCCGGACGAGACCGGCGACATCAGCTCGGAATCGCTCCAAGCCTGCACCCTGGTGCGTGAAGCACCATCGACCGGCAGGCTGTCACGAAACCGCGCCGCCGTCGACCACTCTTCGCCCAGCTCGTGAGCAGCCACCTTGCACGCCGGACCGGTCATGACCCGGTGCAGCACGCCGACGGCGTCGCTCGTCAGCGCCGCCATGGCGAAGTGACGTGCGAGCGCCGTGCCGGAGGCGCCGGAGACCACGAGCGCCAGCTCAGTGCCCAACGGCCCCTCCCGCTACGCGGCGTGTCCCGCACGTCTGCAGCCGATCCAATCGTCCGACCATCACCGCGGGAGTATACCCGGATTCTCGGCGGCACACCCGCCCACCACAACGGAGGTCGTTGTGAATCCTCGGCTTGCGGGCATCTGAAACGTGCGGAGCGGCACCGTGAGAATCGTCTGACGGTGACAGAAAAACCTGTCACCCCTGAAACCTGGCGCCGGACCCGGACTGACAGAGATCTTTGTCAGTCTTCGCACCCGCGTCCGTCGGGCATTCGCACGTCAACGATCACAAATAAAAGTACTTAGGCTGCGCTCATGAGGTTGGCACGAAGTCTGCCGTAGCGACAGGCATCAGCGAAAGGAGGTCCGACATGCATGGCCCGTAGCTCCAACCCACCGGAAGAACCAGCCCCGAAACACCAACCACAGGAAAGGAGATCTCAGATGATCCGTCGCAGCCTGACCGTTCTCGTCCTCATCCTGGCCGTCGCCGCGGCCGCCACGGCGGGCACCCCTGCAGCCCAGGCCAAGGGCGTGGTCAACGTCAACACCGCCACCGCCGACCAACTGCAGCTCCTGCCGCGGGTCGGTCCGGCCCTGGCCAAGAGAATCATCGACTTCCGCAAGGCCAACGGGCCGTTCAAGTCCGCCGACGAGCTGGTCGCCGTGCGCGGTATCGGCGAGCGGTCTCTCACCGGCCTCGCCCCGTACATCGCCGTGTCGGGCGAGACGACCCTCACACAGAAGATTCGCCTGCCGCGCCGGTCCGCCAGCGCGGATTCCAACCACTGACACGAAGAGACATGCAGCGTGGATGGGATGCGGCCCTTCGGGGCCGCGTTTTTCGGAGGAAACCATGAGCACCACAACTGATGGAGCTGAGGGGGGCGCGTCGCTCGCGGAGCTTCTGATTGTCCTCTCGCTGATCGCGATCGTCGCGGCTGCCGCGGTTCCGGGACTCACCGTGCTCGAACGGCGTGCCGCCCTGATGCGAACCGCCCAACAGCTTGCCGGTCTGGTTGCCCGGGGACGGGCGCAGGCCGTTCTCCACGGCCGAGCCAGCGCTCTCGTCTTCGAGCGTGCGGGTGACAGCCGCTGGCGCTGCTATCTGGCGGAGGACGGTGACGGCGACGGCGTCAATCACGCCGACATCCGCAGCGGACGCGACCCCATCACCGGCGAAGTTCTGCAGCTTGCGACCGGCGGCGCGGGGCCCGGAATACTGCGCGGCACCCGGGTCCCCGATCCCGCCGGGCAGGGCTGGCTGTGGGGCGATGAAAACGACCCGATCCGTGCCGGGCGTGGCGATATTGTCACCTTCAAGCCGGCCGGCACCGCCACCCCCTCCTCGATCTACCTCAGCGACGGCAGAAGTGAAATGCGTGTCCTGCGCGTGTACGGCCCGACCGCACGGGTACGCAGCCTGGTCTGGCGCCGCGGCTGGCAGCACTGGCGCAAGACGGGGTTGTAGGAACCCCCGCCCGCCCACCCGGTGACGGAGTGATGGAGTGACGGAGTCCTCTATCCTGCTGCGGCTCTGACAACGCCGGTGAGGTGCTCGCCGGGACCCGCTTCGACCCGGCCCATCAGAATGGAACCGATGACCCTCGCCCCGGTGCCGACGACGGCGCCTTCGACAACCACCGACTCGGCCACCTGGGCGCCCGGCTCGATGCGAGCGCTACGCCCCACCATGCACCGATCCAATGTCGCGGCCGGCGCCACGGTGGCTTCCGGGTGACACCAGCTCTGGTCACCGAGCTGGCGCACGGTCTCCGCACGGTACGCCTCGGGCGTGCCGACCTCCCGCCAGTAGCCGGATACCACCACCCCTCCGAAACGCCCCACCGCCTTGGCCGGCGCCCACAGCAGATCGCCGATCTCCCCCGGCGCGGACGGCAGCGTTGCCAGCGCCTCGCGGCTCATCACCATGACGCCGGTGTACAGGAGAGGTACCTCGCCGGTGGCAGGTGCGCCCGGCTCGCAGATTCGCTCAACCCGCCCGGAGGCATCGAGGAGGACCCGGCTCCACGCCGTGGGGTCGAGGTGCGGCAGGAGCGCCAGCGTCACCAGGTCGTCACTCTCGCGATGCCGCGCGAGCACGGGCTCGAGGTCGAGGCGGAAGACGACGTCACCGTTGAGAACCAGCAACGGCCCAGCGCCGTCGAGCAGCCCCCGGTCGCGCGCCAGGGCGAGGCCCCCCGCACCTCCCATCAGCTGCGGTTCGCGGGAAAGGGCAACTCGCGGCACCCGGTGTGCCTCCTCGGCCACCGCCTCCTCGAGACGCTCCGCCAGGTGCCATGCGTTGACGACCACGCTCTCGGCGCCGGCCGCCGCAGCCTGAGCCATCGCCCAGCCGACCAGACGGCGTCCCAGCAGCGGCAGCGCAGGCTTCGGCAGCACCTCGCTGAGCGGGGCCAGCCGCCGCCCGCGCCCCGCCGCAAGCACCATGGCGGTGCGCATCTCGTGACCGCCGGTCATGCCCCGAACACCATGTGAATCGGCAGGTCGAGCTCCGGATGCTCCTCCCGGTACGACCGCCACAGCCCGACGTAGGACAGGCGCACCGCCCGCTCCGGGTCCAGACCGAGCCGATACGCTGCGTCCTCAAGGTGCTCGACCGGTCCCTCGATCTCGACGAACTCCCCCATCGGGGTGTGGTCGAGTGCGACCTCGACCTCGCCGAGCTGCCAGGTCTCGCGCTCCTTCTCGTAGCGCATCGAGGGCCGGAAACCCAGGCGATCGAGCACCGCCGTGACCACCTCGCCGTCGTCGACCCGGGTCTCGAGCTCCTCACGTTCCTTGACCGCTCCCCGGTAGATCGGCGGCCCCTTGAGTGTCAGCAGCCAGGATCCGCCGGCGTAGCGCAGCCGCAACACGCGCCGGGAGGCCGTGAGCTCACCGGCGGCGTTGTCGAATAGGACGTTGATCTCGAGTCGGGCCGAACTCGTGCAGGATGCGCCGACTGCCCCCAGGCGCCTTCGAACCTCCCCGAGATCAGCGACCGGGATCTTCAGCTCCTGCTCCGTCGGCGGCCGGCCGGGCGCTTCCCCGGAGATCATCACCCCTCCATCAGGCTCGCGTTGACTGCGTCGAGCGCCGAGCGCGGCGGCCGCAGCTTGTCGGCGCCCACGTGGACGAGAGGCTCCGGGCCGAGATCGAGGAGCTTCAGAAAGTCCGGTTTTCTCTCGTCAACGTAGAGGATTCCGGTCAAGATCTCGGATCGCACCGCTGCTTCCTTGAGGTGGTGCCAGGCACCGTGGCGGTCGCGCGGGTCGTAGTCCTCCTCGACCGGCCGAAAGCGCACCACGGAGCCGTCGTACATCTGCACCTCCCGCACCTGACCGGGCTCCTGCTCCACCATCGGATGGTCAAAGAATGGTACGAACTCGATCTGGTGCACCGGCGCCTCGTGGTCCTTTGCATAGTCGTACGACTTGGTCGATCCCGGATGGTTGTTGAAGGTCACGCACGGTGAGATGACATCGAGCAGGGCGGTGCCACGGTGCGCGATGGCTGCCTCCAGAATGCCGACCAGTTGCTTGACGTCGCCGGCGAAGGAACGAGCGACGAACGAGGCGCCGAGCTCGATCGCGAGCCCGCACAGGTCGACCGGGGGCAGCTCGTTGACAATGCCGGTCTTCAGCTTCGAGCCCAGGTCGGCCGTGGCCGAGAACTGACCCTTGGTGAGGCCGTAGACGCCGTTGTTCTCGACAATGTAGATCATCGGCACGTTGCGCCGCAGCAGGTGCACGAACTGTCCCATACCAATCGACGCGGTGTCGCCGTCACCCGAGATGCCGATTACCCGCAGGTCGCAGTTGGCAACGGCTGCTCCGGTGGCCATCGCCGGCATCCTGCCGTGCACGCCGTTGAAGCCGTGAGCGCGATCGATGAAGTAGGTCGGGGTCTTCGACGAGCAGCCGATGCCGGACAGCTTGGCCACCCTTCCCGGTTCCACACCCATCTCGTGGAACGCACGGATGATCGCATTGGTGATGACGTCGTGACCGCAGCCGCCGCACAGTGTCGACTTGCCGCCCTTGTAGTCGGCAATCGTGAGCCCGATGCGGTTCTCCTGCAGCTTCTTGTCCGTCCCGGTCGCCACTTCAGACCTCCCTCTCCCGCTCGCGGATTCCCTCGACCACCACCTCCACGGGCAGGGGCAATCCCCCACAGTAGGCGACCGATCGCAGCCGTGCGGCGTGCTCCGGCGCCGCGACTGCGAGGAGCTGAGCCAGCTGCCCGTCGCGGTTCTGCTCGACCACGTACACCCGGTCGTGACCGGCGACGAAGTCCAGCACCTGCTGATCGAAGGGCCACGAGCGCACCCGCAGGTATGACATCGCCAGCCCCTCGCGGGCCAGAATGTCGCGCGCCTCCGCGGTCGCCCAGTGGCTGGTCCCATAGGCGATCACTCCGACCTTCTCACCGTGACGTCCCTCCACGACCGACGCCGGCAGCAGGTCGACGTTGCCGAGGAGCTTGCGGCGGAGACGTTCGAGAACCCGGATGTTGTTGTCGGCGTCCTCCGAGTAGTGGGCGTCCTCGTCGTGCCCCGAGCCGCGGGTGAAGACCGCCGCCCTCGGGTCAGGCGTGCCGGGAAGCGTCCGGTACGGGATGCCGTCGCCGTCGACATCCCGGTAGCGACCCCACTCGGTGAGCTTCTCGATGTCCTTGGCGTCGAGAACCTTGCCATGATCGATGGGCTTGTCGGGGTAAGCGAATGGCTCGCCGATCCACCAGTTCATGCCGAGGTCGAGATCGGCGGCCACGAAGACCAGCGTCTGCAGCCTGGCGGCGAGGTCGAGCGCCTCGGCCACCATCGAGAAGTACTCGTCCGGGCCGGCCGGGAAAAGCACCGGATACATCGTGTCGCCGTGCGACAGCAGGGCGAGAGAAAGCACATCACCCTGCGAGGTGCGGGTCGGCAGGCCGGTGGACGGCCCCATCCGCTGCACGTCGACCACGACTGCCGGCGTTTCCGTGAAATGGGCAAGCCCGGAGAACTCCGCCATCAGGGAGATCCCGGGCCCGGAGGTCGCGGTCATCGCACGCGCCCCCGCCCATCCGGCGCCGATCACCATGCCGAGAGCCGCCAGCTCATCCTCGGCCTGGATCACCGCGTATGTGGCCTTGCCAGTCTCGGGATCGATCCGCAGCTCGCCGAGCTGGTCGATCAGCGCCTCGGCCAAAGACGACGACGGCGTGATCGGGTACCACGCGACGACCTGCACGCCGCCAAAGACCGCGCCGTAGGCGCCCGCCCGGTTCCCCTCGATCAGGATCTTGCCCTCGGTGGAGTTGCCGCGCTCGACCCGGAAGACGTCCTGTCTCGGCAGGTTGCCCGACGCCCACTCGGCCGCGGCACGCGCCGTCGCCAGGTTGAGCTCGACCGCCTTCGGCTTGTTCTCGAACTGGGCGCCGATCGCCGCTTCAACGTCCTCCATGTCGAGCCCGAGCTGCTGAGCCAGAACCCCGACGTACGCCATGTTGGCGACCAGCTTGCGCAGCCGCGCCTCGGCGCACGCCTCGCGAACGATTGCCGTGAACGGCACGCGGTGCACGGTCACATCGCTTCGCTCCGGCACCTCGAGCTTGTCGTCAGCGTAGACCAGGCCTCCCGGGGCCACCGCCTGCACGTCCTCGGCCACGGTTTCGCGGTTGAACGCCACCACGAGCTCGTGATCCCGCCGCGAGCCGATCCAACCATCACCACTGACGCGGATCGTGAACCAGGTCGGCAGGCCAGCGATGTTCGACGGAAATAGGTTCTTGCCCGAGGCCATGATCCCCATCCGGAACAGCGTCCGCAGAAGCACCACGTTGGCGCTCTGGCTGCCGGTGCCGTTGACCGTCGCGACCCGCACCGAGAAGTCGTTGACCCGCGGCCCGGTCGCGGCCGCCGATCCTGCCATGTCCATTGCAGCTCCCCCTTTGTGTTCCCGGGCCACGGAGAGCGAGACCTCATATCGCTCGATCGTAGAGGTTCGCAGCGACCTCCGCTCGCCGTCAATCCTCCTCATCGGACGGTTCTTCCGGCCCGCAGTATCGCGCACCACTTCGGCAGAGACAAGCGATTCGATGGTAATTTGCCGTACGAATTGCTTACCATTCCACCATGAGACACGTGGTGTACGGCACGGCTGGACACATTGATCATGGCAAGACCGCACTGGTCGAAGCTCTGACCGGCATCGACTGCGACCGCCTGCCAGAGGAGCGGAGGCGGGGGATTACGATCGACCTCGGTTTCGCGCACCTCGAGGACGGGGACTTCCAGCTCCACTTCGTCGATGTCCCCGGCCACGAGCGTCTGGTTCACACCATGATTGCCGGCGCCGCGGGCATCGACCTCGCGCTGCTGGTGGTCGCCGCCGACGAGGGAATCATGCCCCAGACCCGCGAGCACCTGGACGTCATCCGCCTGATGGGTGTGCGCGGCGGAGCTGTAGCGGTGACCAAGATCGACCTCGTGGACGAGGAGCTACTCGAGCTCGTGGTCGAGGAGATTCGCGAGTTGCTGGCCGACACGACGTTCGCCGACACCCCGGTGGTCGCCGTATCGGCACGTACGGGGGCCGGGATCGAGGACCTCCGCCGGGTTCTGATCGAGCAGGCGAGCCTGGCCCGGCCACGTCTCGCCGAGGATCGGCCGTTTCGCGAGCCGGTGGATAGAGTCTTCTCTCTCACCGGCGCTGGCACTGTCATCACCGGCACCTCGCTGTGGGGACGGCTCGAAACGGGTCAGAACGTCACGGTTTACCCGGGTGAGCTGAAGGCGCGGGTGCGGCGTCTCCACGTTCACGGTACCCAGCGGCAGCAGGTCGAGGCCGGGGAGAGGGTCGCGGTCAACCTCGCCGGCATCGACCGCAATGACCTACGCAGGGGTGACCAGGTCCTGTCGCCGGGCCCGTGGAAGACGACCCGGCTGGCGACGGTTCGCCTCGAGCTGCTGGCGTCCGCCGTCCACCCGATCGACGAGGACGAGGAGGTCGAGGTCCACGCCCTCGCCGCACGCGTCGCGGCAAGGATCGAGCGCCTCAGCGACCGGCCGCTCAAGCCCGGGCTGACGACCGTCGCTCAGATCGCCCTTGCCGAGCCGATGCTGTTGTTCCCCGGCGACCGGCTGGTTCTCCGCCGGCCGGCGCCCGTCAACACTTTTGCCGGGGGAGTCGTCATCGACGCCCATCTCGGTCGGGTGCGCCGCCGGGATGCCGGCATTCTCGGTGAGCTGCCACCCATTCAGCGCTCCGCATGGCCACAGCTGCTCGGCGCCTGGATTGACAGGGCGGGCCTCGCGGCGGCCACCGCCGACGACCTGGCGGCCCGGCTCGGCGTGCTACCCGCGGCTATCGAGGCGCCACTTGGTCGGGTCCTTGAAGGCGGTCTCGTACGGGTGCTGGCGACCCAGCCTGCCCGCTTTGCCTCCGACCGCCATCTCGCGGCGCTCGCGACCCGTGCCCGCGGCGAGCTTGACAAGCGTTTGGCCGGCCAGGAGGTGTCCTCGGGGATCCCGTCCCGCGACTTCGCAGCCGCCGTCCTGCCACGACCTGCAGAAGCGCTGGCGGACGTCTACCTGGAGGAGCTTCGTCAGCGGGGCGTCCTCGAGCTCTCCGGGGGGAGAGTTGTCCCCGCCGGTGCAACGGTCCACATGACCGCCGAGGGCGAGGAGCTGGTTCGCAAGGTCGAGCGACACTACCGGGATGCGGGTCTCGAGCCACCGTCTCCCGCGGAGGTCGCGGCCGTGCTCGAGGCCCGCCCGGCGACCGTCGAGGGCATCTGCCGGTTTCTGGTCGAGCGCGGACGGCTTGTACGACTCGAGGGGAAGTACCTGATACACAGTGCCGTTCTCGACGAGGTCAAACGGACGGTTCTGGACTGGGACGTCGGTACGTTCTCGGTCGGCGAGTTCAAGGAACGCCACGGCCTGACCAGAAAGCTGGCTATCCCGCTATTGGAATGGCTCGACTCGGAGCGCGTCACCCTCCGCCAGGGGTCGGAGCGGAAGATCCTGCGGCGGAAGGCGTGAAGGGAACGCCGGTCAGAACCGTGACCGTGGTGGAGCTGAGGCTGGACAGCTTGACCACGACCTTGGCGCTGTAGTCGACCCAGCAGGCGACGGGGTTGCCGTTGCGTCGCCCCGGCGTCACCTGCCAGGTGGCGAAGTAGGCCGAGAGCCAGGACAGAAGACCAGAGTCGACCTCCAGGGGAACGAACCGATCGCACTTGCCGGAGGCCGTCAGGTGGACCAGCGCGTGTACACCCGACTGGATCTCGCCACCCGAGATCCTGACCCTGACGCGACGCGGCACCGCTAGCGTCGTCAGCCGTGAGGGGTCGACAGCTGGCAGCTGGGCGAGCCGGCCCGCGCGGTAGGGCGGAGCTGCCTGCGGCGGACTCGGGGGCGAGGCCGGAGACGGCATCACCAGCGACTGGTTCGAGGTCGCACTCTCCTTGATCTTCCCCTCCAGCCCGATCTGCAGCACAACCCACGACGGCTCTGGCGTCTTGTTGCTCCGCGCCGGCTCGAATCGACCCCGGTTCAGCCCAGAGACCAGCGGCTGGGCAAGAGCCGCGAACGGACTGTCCAGAGGCACCGCGCCATCGCAGTCCCCGTCGGCGTTGACGTAGGCGGCGACCCGCGCCTGCAGGTTGATTTCCATCTTGCGCGGTGGTGTCGCGCGAACCAGCTTCGGAGGCTCGTCCAACGCCACGACGAACGGGTTCGCCGCCTCGAGCGCCACCACTGGCACCGGAAGCGGAACGTCCACCTGTAGGCGTTGCTGCCAGGCGCGTGGGGCGGCGCCCTGCGCGAACGCTCCAGCCCCCACCGCGAGGGCGACGAGCGTCAGCAACAGTCGTTTCATACCCGCATCCTAACCCAGCACGGCCTGGATCGGAAGGCGGGTGGCACCCTGCACAAGAGAGCCCCGCAATTTGCAGCTACAATGTTGAATGATGGCTGATAACCAGGTCCGCCGTATCGGTGTGGTCCTCAAGGGCTCGAGCCCCGAGGCGGTCGACCTCGGGCGCCAGCTCCTGGTCGAGCTCGAACGTCTCGGTGTGGAGCCCGTGCTCGACCAGCAGTCGGCAGCCGTTATCGACGCCGCCGCGGGGCCGCAGCGGCTGCAACTGCCCTCCGAGGTAGATCTGATCGTCGTGCTCGGCGGCGACGGCTCACTGCTGTCCGTGGTTCGCGGGGAGCTGGCGGGCACGCCGATCCTCGGCATCAACCTCGGAACTCTCGGTTTTCTCACCGAGCACCCGGCAGAGACCCTGTTCCCGATCCTTCACGCCGCGATCGAGGGACGGGCCGCGATCGAGGAACGGGAGCGGCTCGAGGTCACGGTGCACACGCCCGGCGAGGAGCCGGTCGTCCACAAGGTCCTCAACGACGCGGTCATCAACAAGTCGGCTCTGGCCCGGATCGTGGTTCTGTCGGTGCACGTGAACAACCAGTTCGTCAGCCGCTTCCGAGCCGACGGCTTGATCGTTGCCACTCCCACCGGGTCGACCGCCTACAACTTGTCCGCGGGCGGTCCGATCCTCTACCCCACGCTCAACGCCATGGTCGTCACTCCGATCTGCCCGCACACGCTCACCAACCGCCCGATCGTGCTGCCGCTGGATGCCGTGGTCGAGGTCCGGCTGGAGAGCCTCTCCGAGGAGGTCTACCTGACACTGGACGGGCAAGAGGGATTTCCTCTCTCTCCGCGTGACCTGGTCCGCATCCGGCGCTGCCCTGAGCCTGTCCGGCTCGTCACCGATCATCGCCGCTCCTTTTTCCACATCCTGCACCGCAAACTGAAGTGGGGAGAACGCGGAGGGTGAGGTATCGCCATCTGCGGCGGACAACCATTGCGGGTTTGGCGGCCATCGCGCTCTGCCTGCTGGTAATCGTTGCAACCGCCCACTTCCTCAACCGCCAGCAGACGCGGCGCGCAGTCGCCCGCTGGCTCACCGCCCGCGTGGCTTCCTTGACCGGGGCCGATATCAAGGTCGGTGAGCTCGACTGGGGCCTCCTCCCACCGCGCGTCGTGCTGCATGACCTCAATGTCGAGGCGCCGACCTTGAGCTGCCGGGCCGAGCTGGTCGCAGTCGAGCTGGCCGGGGTCCGCCTGGTTCGACGGACCATCGAGCTCGGCTCGGTCACAATCGAGGGGGTCCATCTGAAGGCTCGAGCCCCATCGGGTCCGGCGCGGGGTGGCACCCCCTGGATCAAGCTCGCGGTCCGCCACCTCGACCTACGGCGAGTCGACCTCGAGGGCACGGACTTGCCGGGCGACCTCGCGGTTTCCCTCGATGGTCTGTCGGCGGCATGGACCGACGCCGACGGACCACCGCGCGGCCTGCTCAGGGTGGCCGACGCCACCGTGAGTGTCCCTGGACTCGATGAGGTCACGGCCAGAGTTGCGGCTCGCTTCTCGTCCACCGACCACCTCAGGATCGATCACTGGCGAGCCAGCGGCCGGGGCATCGAGCTGGCCGGCCACGGCGAAGTCGAGCAGGGGCGGCTCCGCCTCCACGGCAACGGCCACCTTTCTCTGGCCGAGCTCGATCGGATCGTCCATGCTGGTGACGTCCTCTCGGGAACCTGCGCCGTCAACCTCGACCTCGACACGACCGGACCCCGCCTGCTCACGGCGCGGATCAGCTCGACCAGCATCGTCGCCGCCGGGTTTCCGCTGCGAGGTCTGGCCGGCAGCATCTCGGTCGGCAAGGACGGCATCCGGGGCAATCTCGAGAGTGCCCGCTTCTGCAACGGCCAACTGTCGGGGCGATACCACCTGCTCCAGCTCCGCGAGCCGTTCCGCCACCAGATCGAGATCACGGGCCGTGGGGTCGGCATCCCTCAGTTCCTGCGCCTTCTCAAGGTCCCCGATGCGGGCCTTGCCGCCACTGCCGAGATCACCGCCTCCCTGGCATGGAACGGACTGGCGATCGCAAAGGGGGAAGGCAAGGGAATCGCGCACCTCAAGCCGGCGCGCGGTCCGCTTCCTGTCAACGGCGAGCTTGACGTCGCCTTGACGCCAGAGGGTCTGCTGCGCTTCACCGCCCAGCGGCTCGAAGTCGGCTCCTCCACGGTCAGCTGGGAGGGCCCTCTGACCCTCGGAAACTGGCAACCGGCCTGGTCGCTCCGGGTGTCTCCGGCAACCCTGTCCGAGCTCGTACCGGCCGTCAACGCCTGGGTCGGCGAGGCCGTGTTGCCGAGCGACCTCGGCGGAACCGGCGAGCTCCAGCTTGCACTGGCCGGTCCATGGGACCATCTCCGTGTGGAAGCCCGCCTCGAGGCACACCCGCTGACGCTGGCACCGCTTCACTTCGATAGAGCTCTGCTGGCGGCAAACATCTCCTCCGGCGGGCTCGAGATCACCGACGCGGTGTACCGGATCGGCGACGGCGACGGGGAGATCACCGGCAGCCTGCGGTGGGGAGCCGAAGACGCAGACGACCAGCTCAACCTGACATTCCGCGGCCACCGCATTCCCCTTCCGGAGGTGGCTGGTTGGCTCGGCCTCGAAAGAGGGCTCGCCGGCACGGCCGCCTTCACGGGCACACTGCGGGGCCCAATCGCGAGCCCTCACGGCTCCTGGGCGCTCGGCCTCACCGGCCTCGATGCCGGCGGCCTGCCGCTGGGCGACGGCTCGGCAACCGTCGATCTCGGCGACGGCACCTTCCAGCTGCGCGGCCTCGAGTGTGCTGCCGGCCTCACCGGAAACGCCGAGTGGCGCGTCCTCGAACGGGTGGTGGCCGGACACCTGCACTGGGAAGGGATTCCGACTGTCGGGCTCGGACCGGTGGCGGAACGGTTGGCTGGAAGCTCACTGGCGGGCGACGCGACCTTCCGGCTGCCTCTTGACGGCGTGCTCACCGCCTCCGGCGAGGTGCGGTCGGACCTGGTGTCGGCGCGGCTGTCGGTCGACGGAAACCAAGTCGACGTCAACGCGGAGATGACCGGCATGGCACAGCTCGCGGCGCACCTGACGCGGGATCCGACGGGTGCCTACTCGGGAACGGGAGACCTGAGCCTGAGTTCGGTCGGGGGACTGCTCGTGCTGCTCGCGCCGGGATCCGGCGTGCCGCTCAAGGGAGGCGCCCACGCTCACTTTGACATCGCCTGGCCCGCGGCGGGCTCCCCCCGCGTCGACGGTGCCATCGACCAGCTCGACATGAAGCTGGAGACCCAGCCGTTACAGCTGGTCGAGCCCGCGGAGTTCGAGCTCTCTGCAGACGGCTTCCGGATGCGCGGGCTGTGGGCCCGCCTCGGGCCGCAGCAAGAGGTCTTCGCACGCTGGAACATGGGCGCCGACGGGTCCCTCTCCGGGAACCTCTCCGGCTCGCTGGATGCCCTACTCTTGCGTGTCTTTCTCCCGAGTTGGGAGCCGGCTGGGCAGGTCAAGGGCGTGGTCGAGCTGTCCGGCTCCATTAGCGAGCCACAGCTCAACGGAATCGCAGAGGTCGCCGACGGCTCGTTCCGCATCCCCGACAGCCAGATGGTGATCTCGAGCGTCCGCGGGACGGTGCTCTTGTCAGAGGACCGCGCCGAGCTGGACGGGGTCTCCTTCCGGCTCCTTGGCGGCAGCGGGCTCGCCGCCGGGGTGGTGCGACGAACCGGCGCCGAGCCCGACCTCGACCTCACCGGCTCGATTCAGGGCGCAGAGTTTCCCCTTTTTGCCGGACTGACGCCGCGCCTGTCGGGATCGTGGTTTCTCCGGGGCCCGCCCGACGGCCTGGTGCTGGGCGGCGACCTTCGTGTCGACCGGGCACTGCTCAAACGCAACGACGACATCGGCTCGATCCTTCTCGCCTGGTTCGGCAGCAGTGGCGAAGCGCCCACCTCAGAGCTGCCCCAGCTCGACCTGCACGTGACTGCCGACCACACGATCGAGGCACGCAGCCCGTTCGTCCGCGTGACCGGCTCGGCAACCCTTCACATCACGGGTACGCCTGCGTCTCCAGGGCTGGTCGGCCGCGTCGAGTTCTTCGAGGGCGGGCAGTTTACGTTCCAGGGCGTCCAATGGGAGATCGACCGCGCCGTCCTCACGTTCGCCGACCCGACGTCGATTGAGCCGCGCATCGAGCTCCAGGCGCGAGCCTGGGTGGATACCTACCAGGTGACGGCAACCCTCACCGGTAGCGGCGACCGCATCGTTCCCACCTTTACCTCCGACCCGCCGCTGCCCGAGGACCAGGTCATGTCGCTGGTTGCCCTTGGCAGCCGCACCACCGCGAGCGAGGAGACGCTCGGGTTCGGTCTCGCCTCTACCCTCATCACGCGCGAGCTGAACGCCGTGCTCGAGCGGCGTGCGCGAAACCTACTGGCGCTTGACCAGCTCCGCGTCGACCCGTTCGCTGACACCAGCACAGGCAGCCCCGCGGCGCGGGTCACGGTGGTCAAGCAGCTGAGCCCGGCCTGGACCGTGGTCCTTCAGTCGAACCTGTCCACGAACCGCGAGGAGGTCGTGCGCAGCCGCTGGCAGCTCGCGCCACAGGTGTTTCTCGAGGCGACCCGCGACGTAGATGGCAGTTGGGCGCTCGACCTCAAGCTGCGACGGCGGTACTGAGATGGCTCGCAAGCGGTCCCTTGCCGTGCTCGCCGTCGCGCTCCTCACCGCGGCCTGGGTCACCGCTTCGGAGCCGACCGTGAGATCGGTCTCCATCATCAGCGACAGCCCCCTCGACCAGGCGCGAATCGAGCGTGTGCTGGGGCTCACGGAGGGACAACCGCTGGACCGTCGCCAGATCCGTGAGGGTTTGCGCGCCCTGTTCGCGGGTGGCGACATCGAGTCGGCGCGGGTCGAAACCAGCAAGGCGACCGGCGGCATCGCCGTTACGGTGCGACTGCGCGTCCGGCCGCGGGTCGATTCGATGGTGGTTCGGGGCCCGGGCCTGCTGTGGAGGAGACGGATCCGCGACTGGCTTCAGGTTCAAGCGGGCGCCTGGTTCTCGGCAGGTGCGCTGGACTCGGGCGTCCGTCGGGTCATCCGCGAGCTGCACGAGCGTGCGTACACGAGTGCCTCGGTCCAGCCGTGGGTCGAGTACTCCGATCGGGCCAACGCCGTCAGTATCACGATCGACGTCGACCTCGGCGAGCCACTTCGCCTGACGGCGGTGCGACTGTCTGGGGTGGCTGACCCGGACGGCAAGCTCAGCGGCGCCGCCGGCGCGCTCATCGGTGACAAGCTCACGTCGAGCGTCGAGAACAGGGTTCGCCGTCGCATCGACCGGGCCATGCGAGAGGCCGGGTACTGGGAAGCCGACGTGCTCCAGCTGTCGCGCGAGCCCGCCGAGGGTGGTGCGAGCCTGCTTATCCGGGTCAGCCCGGGCCCCAGCTGGGAGATGCAGGTGAGTGCTCCACCAGCAGATGAGAAGCTGGCGCACGAGGTCGTGCCGGACCCCACCCAGGGAGAAATCCACCCTGCGCAAACGGCCGCCCTCCGCGAGCAGATCCGTCAGGCTCTCCAGGAACGAGGCTACCTGCTGGCCCGGGCTTCCGTGGAGATGCAGAGCACCAAGTCCACCCGCTCCCTCCGGATCACGATCGACCCCGACGGCCACAGGAAGATCACCGAGGTCGCTTTCCCAGGCGCCGCCGCGATTCCCCTCAAGAAGCTGCGCCGCACGGTCTCCGTTCGTACCGGCAAGGTCGGAGGGTGGCGCCACCAGGCCGTGACCCAAGCCTCGCTCGATGCCGACCGCCAGGCTCTCATCACGCTCTACCAGGAACGTGGCTATGCCGACGTTCGCGTTGAGCGAGCGGTGCTCCAGCCGGTCGGCGAGGACGGCGTCAGGGTCCTATTCCCGATCACCGAGGGAACTCACTGGGTGGTGGAGGATCTTCGGCTCGAAGGCTTCCCAGCCGAGGTCGCGGTCGCCGCCGAGGCCCGGCCGCTCCCATTGACCGCAGGCGGTCCGTGGGACCCCAACCGTGTCAAGACCACGCGCAGGCAGTTGGACACAGCGTTGGCCGATGCCGGCTACCCCGAGGGCCAGGTCACGGCAGACGTCGACACCTCCCAAGCCGGCCGCGCCCGCATCGTGCTGCGGGCGGCACCGGGCCAGTTCGTCTCCATCTCGCGGATCGTTATCGCCGGTCTCCACGACACCAACGAGTCGGTCGTGAGGCGCATCGTCGAACGGGCCGGACTCCGACCCGGTGCTCCCTACAGCCTGCAGGCCATCCTGACCGCGCAGCGAAAGCTCTACGAGCTCGGCATCTTCCGGCGCGTCGAGATCCTGCCGGTGCCGGGGCAGGAGCGCCGGGCCCGGCGCGGCATCGTAGTGCGCTGCGACGAGGGGCTGCAGCATTCCTACCTCGTCGGCGTCGGCTGGGACACCGTCAACGGGCCGCATGCCACGCTCGGTTGGTCGGACCTCAACGTCCTCGGCGGGGCGCACGCGTTTTCGTTCGAGACCCGTCTCTCTGGACGAGAGACCCGCGTCCAGGCCGGCCTCCGCGAGGCGTACCTGCCCGGCATCGGTCTGCCCGGCTACGCCGCGCTGTACCGGACCGAAGAGAAGTTCTCGGCCTACTCCCAGAAGCGGCGGGGCCTCTGGTTCGAGATCGGGGACCGCCGGCTGAAGCCGTTCCGCCCGTGGCTGCGCTACGAGTACCAGATCGTCGAGCCGAATGCGCCACCGGAGATCCTGTCCGAGCTCGAGCGGCAGGACCAGAAGATCCAGGAGGCATCGCTGATGCCGACGGTGGAGTGGGACACCCGTAACGACCCGTTCCTCCCCACCCAGGGTGCGCTGGCCTCGGTGAGCCTCAAGTACGCATTCCCCCTCCTCAAGGCCAACTCCCGCTTCCTGAAGGCGGAAGGTCGTTTCTCGATCTATGGACGCCTCCCTGGGGGAACCGGTGCCGTCGGGCTGCGTCTCGGGGCCACGAGGCCGGTCGCCACCGGCGGGGACCAGCCGGGCAACCTCAAGGTCCCGATCAACGAGCGCTTCTTCGCCGGCGGCGGGTTCAGCCACCGCGCGTTTCCCACCGATCGCCTCGGCATCCCCGGACAGACCTTGGATGCCCAGGGCGATGCCATCGGCGGCAACGCGCTGGTACTGCTCAATGTCGAGTACCGGCGCACCATCCGCGGCGCGCTGTCGGCCGTGCTGTTCGTTGACAGCGGCAACGTTTGGGCCGAGCCGAACCGCGTCCGTTTCTCCGACCTGCGTTGGGGAGCCGGCTTCGGCCTGCGTTACGACACGCCCGCCGGCCCACTCCGCCTCGAGTACGGCCTCAAGCTCGACCGCAAGCCGGGCGAGTCGCGCGGCGAGCTCTTCGTCGCCTTCGGTTCACCCTTTTAGAGGTTGGGGCGGAGCGCCGGTTCGGCTGCGATCCACGATACGGGGCCACCTGCGCGTTTTTCGCTTGTCGCACGCCTCCAACGTACCTGCGGGTACGCCTGCGACGTGCTCCGGCGCGAGAAAACACACATCTGACGCCCGTCTCGCCAATCTCGCCGCGAATCGGCACTCCGCTCCAACCTATCGACACTCCCTACGACGTTTGCAGGTCTGCAACGATGCAGTGTTCACCACGACCGACCTACGCTCCTGACAAGCGTCTCGCCGCTCTCGCCACGATCGCGCTCGGACAACCCGGGCTCTAATCTTCCGGCAAGAGAAAACGCACATCTGACGCCCGTCTCGCGAACCTCGCTACGAAACGGCGCCCCGCCCGGACCTCAAGAGACTTTGAACGGATAAGACCCCTGCTTCCTTCTCTCCGGCGACCCAGGAGGCAGATCCGAGCGGAGCGGCCCCTCGGGGCGGGAAGACCGGGCCGAGGTCCTCCTCGAGACCGGGGCTCCCGATCCCGCGGGGCGCGGCCACAGGTCGCCGATCTGCCTCACCAGGAACGGTCTCGCGGCAGGGCGGGGACGGAGCGGAAGGAGGCGAGTGGCCATCCCGCCGTGGGCGGCGGGGGGACCGGGCGCAGGAGGCTTGGCCCGAAGTCCGATGAGGGTAAGCCTCCGAGCACGGGCGCCCTGGCGTCCTCGGCAGGTGCAGCCGCGAGCCGACGCGCCGGTCCGTTCCCGCCCAGCCGGCCCGCACAGCGGGCTGCGGGCTACGCCCGCACGGGACATGCGATCGCGTCACGCCTGTGGCAGCAGGATCGCGCAGGGCGTTCTCCTCACGCCTCGCCGCCAGCGAGCGAGGAGTCGCTGACCTCGTGGTCGCGACGACGAAGCGAGCGCAGCGGCGGGGTGCGAGAGGGCGCTCCTGCGCGATCCCTCTTCCCTCAAAAGGGAGGGGGGCTCACTTTCCTCTCGGACGAAACGGAAGGCAGATCCGAGCGGAGCGGCCCCTCGGGGCGGGAAGACCGGGCCGAGGTCCTCCTCGAAACCGGGGTTCCCGATCGCGAGGGGTGCGGCCGCAGGCCGCGGATCTGCCCCCTCAAGGTCCCCACCGAACAATCCTGATACTCTCTTGGGGTTCTACCAGGAGGCTGCCATGAACCGCCGGATGCTCTTCATGCTCGTCACCCTCGCCGCGGCATCGGTGGCGTCGGCCCAGATCGATCCCGCGCTTTTCAACTCGATGTCGTTTCGCCTCGTCGGACCCTTCCGCGGCGGCCGCGTGACGGCGGTCGCCGGGGTACCGAACCACCCGAGGACCTACTACATGGGTTCGACCGGCGGTGGGGTCTGGAAGACCACCGACGGCGGCGCCACCTGGCGCAACGTCTCGGACACTTTGCGCGAGCTGGAGCCGAAACCGGAGCCGACGGTGATGGGCGACGTCGACAAGATGCTGGTCGACAACGGCCTGCTGCAGCCGCCAATCGGTGGCCTGAGCCCCAACGCTGGGGCCGCGCGCCGGGAACGCCGCGGCGGCGATGTGTTCGGTGTCGGGTCGATCGGCGCCATTGCTGTGGCGCCATCGGATCCAAACGTGGTCTACGTGGGCACCGGGTCGGCCTGCATCCGCGGTAACGTCTCACCCGGCGACGGCGTCTACCGGTCCACCGATGCCGGTGACACCTGGCGGTACCTCGGCCTCCCCGAGGCCGGGCAGATCGGCCGCATCGTGGTGCATCCCACCGATCCCGACATCGTCTACGTCGCCGTTCTCGGGCACGCCTTCGGCCCAAACCCCGAGCGCGGGGTTTACCGCTCGACCGACGGCGGCCTGAACTGGACCCGCATCCTCTTCGTCTCCGATCGGGCCGGGGCGGTCGACCTCGCGATGGACCCGTCCAACCCGCGGGTGCTCTACGCGGCGATGTGGCAGGCCGAGCGCAAGCCGTGGACGATCATTTCCGGCGGGCCGGGCAGCGGGCTTTACAAGTCGACGGACGGCGGCAACACCTGGCTCAAGCTGACCAAGGGCCTGCCCGAGGGGCCACTGGGCAAGATCGGCGTCGCGATCTCCCCCGCCGCGCCGCAGCGCGTGTGGGCCCTGGTCGAGGCCGACAAGGGCGGGCTGTACCGCTCCGACAACGGCGGCAAGAAGTTTCGCCGGATTACCGACAACCACGAGCTGATCCAGCGAGCCTGGTACTACACCCACGTTGACGCCGACCCTCGGGACCCAAACACCGTCTACGTGTTGAATGCTCTGTTCTGGCGTTCGACCGACGGCGGCAAGACGTTCAAACCGCTCCGGACGCCCCACGGTGACAACCACGCACTGTGGATCAACCCGAACGACCCGAAGAACATGATCGAGGGCAACGATGGCGGCGCCACCGTGACTTTCAACGGCGGCCGCACCTGGTCGAGGCTGGACAACCAGCCGACCGCCGAGATGTACCGCGTCACCGTCGACCAGCAGCAGCCCTACTGGCTCTACAGCGGCCAGCAGGACAACACCGCGGTCGCCATCCCGAGCCGGTCGCCAAAAGGGAGCATCACACGAGAGGACTGGTATGAGCCGGCAGGGTGCGAGTCGGCTACCGTGGCCGTCGACCCGCGCAACCCCGACATCACCTACGGCGGCTGCTACGGCGGGTCGATCAGCCGGTTCAACCGCCTGCTCGGCCACTCGGAGGAGATCATGGCCTGGCCGCTGCTGGCGATCGGGCAGCAGGCGAAGGACCTCCGCTACCGGTTCCAGTGGAACGCCCCGATCCGGATCTCTCCGCACGACCCGAAGGTCCTCTATCACTGTGCAAACGTCGTGCTGCGCACGACAGACGAAGGCGCCACGTGGCAGGTGATCAGCCCCGACCTGACCCGCAACGACATCAGCAAGCAGGGGTACGCCGGCGAACCGATCACCCGTGACGACACCGGCGTCGAGGTCTACGGCACGGTCTTCGCCTTCCAGGAATCACCTGTTCGCGCCGGGGAGCTGTGGGCCGGCTCGGACGACGGGCTCGTCCACCTCTCGATGGACAACGGCAAGAGCTGGAAGGACATCACACCCAAGGGAATGCCGGAGTGGGCCACGGTCAACTCGATTGAGCTCTCCAGGCACGACCCGGGACGGGCCTTCATCGCGGTGCAGCGTTACCGCCTCGACGACTTCCGGCCGTACGTCTTTCGGACCGACGACTACGGCGCGAGCTGGAAGCTCCTGACCGACGGCAAGAACGGCATCCCGGCCGACCACTTCGTGCGGGTGGTGCGCGAGGACCCCGAGCACCGGGGTCAACTGTGGGCGGGCACCGAGTTCGGGCTCTACGTTTCGTTCAACGACGGGGCCACCTGGCAACCGTTCCAGCTCGATCTTCCGGTCACCCCGGTCACCGATCTCGCGGTCACCCGCGGAGATCTCGTGGTGGCCACGCAGGGGCGGTCGTTCTGGATCCTCGACGATCTCAGCATTCTGCGGCAGCTCGCAGATGGGGCGGGCGCCAGTCAGCCTCACCTGTTCGGTCCCCGCACGGCGACCCTGTGGGTCGACGGCAGCGGCGGCCGCCGCCCGCGCGGCGCGGTCGGTCAGAACCCCCCGTTTGGGGCCATCATCCACTATGCTCTGCCGGCCGACTTTGGCAAGGGCAAGAGCAAGCCACCGGAGGTCAAGCTCGAAGTTCTCGATTCCGGCGGGGACGTGCTGCGGACCATGTCGAGCACGAAGCCAGAGCGGCAGGCACCGAGCCTGTGGCGGATGCTGTTCCCCGAGATGATCGAGCCCGCGCTGCTTGACGCCCGGCCCGGAGCGAACCGGTACGTCTGGAACCTCCGCCTCGCCGACCCGGATCTCGTCCCCGGAACTGTGCTTTGGGGCCGGCTGGCCGGCCCGGTGGTACCGCCAGGCCGCTACCAGGCCCGCCTCACGGTCGGTGCGTGGAGCCACACCGTGGCCTTCGATGTCGCACCCGATCCGAGGATCCACGCACCCGAAGGAGCCGCTGAGGAGCGGTTCGAGCTCGCGCGCGCGGTGTGGCGGGCACTGGACCGGACCCACGACGCGATCCGCCGCATCCGGAGCGTCCGCACCCAGGTCGACGAGCTGGCGTCTCGCATCGGTGGCGAGGAGATCACCGCCTCGGCAAAGAAGCTCGACCAGGCCTTGACCTCGATCGAGACCCGGCTCACCCAGCCCAAGGTCAAGTCCAGCCAGGACATGCTGAACTTCCCGCCGCAGCTCGACAACCAGCTCGTCGACCTGCAGAGCGTCGTGGAGAGCGCAGAGGGCCGGCCCACGCAGGGCGCCCGGGACCGGTTCGCCGACCTGTCGGCCAAGCTGGGTGGGCTGGAGAAGCAGCTTGCCGACGTGCTGGTGACACGCCTGCCGGAGTTCGAGAAACTCCTCGACGAGGAGGGAGCACCGCGGGTGCAGGTACCGAAGGAGAAGTACGCGGCAGAATCCTAACGACGGAGGTCTCGGGCCTCCCTCCCGGCAGCCTCGGATCCCGGCTCTACGGGGCAGCCCGCGTTGCCGAGGTGGCCAACGCATGAGCGGCGCGGGTCGTCTCAGGTAGACGGAAACGCGGGGCACAGCGGAGCGTCCAGGCGACCGCGGTCGGCAGGCTGACGCGGTGGCCGACGGACACGTAGAGCGGGCGCACGCCTGCACGCGTTCGCACGACCGCCCCAATGACCTCGTCATGGTCAACCAGGGGCACCCAGGCTCCTCGCTTGCTCGGTACATGACCGTGAGTGCCCAGCAGCAGGGTCTTCGCCACTCCGATGGTGGGCAGATCGAGTGCCAGCCCGAGGTGGCAGGCAAGCCCGAAGCGGCGCGGGTGGGCGAGGCCGTGGCCGTCACAGAGCACCAGGTCGGGAAGGCGCTCGAGCATGGCGAACGCCGCCAGGGCCGGCGGAAGCTCGCGAAACGACAGCAGACCCGGCACATAGGGGAAGGCCACCCCGTACTCGGCGGCCGCGCTCGCGCAGAGCTCGAGCGTCTCGGCATCCAGCACCGCAACCGCGGCCCTCGCCAGTCCGGGAACCGGGTAGGCAAGGTCGACGCCGGCCACCAACCCGACCGCACCCAGCCGGTCTACAGCTTCGACCCTCGGGCGGAGCTCCTCCTGGATCGCCCGCGCTTCGTCCGGACCAACCTCCCACGGGTGCGTCAGGGCCACGGCAGCAGTCTACCGCCCGCTCTGCGGCGTCCTCACAGCTTCCCGGGCTCCGCTGCGCCTCGTACCACGCCGCCAACACCAAACCTGCGGCCAAGAGGCAGAAGATCCAGCCAATGGTGGTTTCGTCTCGGATTATCAGCCCGAAGAACCCGATCGCGAGGTAGATCCCGGCCGTGATCAGCGCGAGAAAGCTTCGCCTTGAGTGTCCGGCTTCTGCCCACTTCGCGTACCGCGCCAGACCCTGGCCAAACGCGATGACGACAATTGGCACCGCAACCGCCACGCTAGCAACAATAAGAGCGAACGTCGAAGGCTCCATCTCGTACTCCCCGTGAGCATCTTCCACGTTGGCTGTGCCGGAGACCTGACCGCCCCTACTGCAACGCTGGCGCAGTTTGCTGGGGATCGCGGTCCCACATCATTCTACTCCCCGGGGCCACACCGGGGCCGAGGGTCTTGAAACGCACATACCCCGCACCACGGCTTCAGAAGATCGACCGGCGATACACCCTGTCAGGTTGTTGGTGCGAACGAGTCCGGCTACGATGCGGGCATGGATCCGCTGGCGCCGGGATACGGCGCGCTCCTGCTCCTGGCTGGCATCGTGATGCTCATGCTGGGGTCGAGCTGGCTGGTCGATGGCGCTTCCCGCCTGGCCCTGCGCCTCGGAGTCACGCCGATGGTGGTGGGACTCACCGTTGTCGGGTTCGGCACTTCCATGCCCGAGTTCACGGTCAGCCTTCTCGCATCGCTGCATGGAAGCGGCGGCCTCAGCCTCGGCAACGCCGTGGGCTCCAACATCATGAACCTCCTGCTGGTCCTCGGCCTCGCCGCGGTATTGGCACCGATCAGGCTCGGCAGCGGCCGCGGCACCCTCCGCCGCGATCTCGCCTTCGGCGTCATTCCGGCACTGATTCTGATGGCTGCGGCATGGCGTGGCAGGCTCGATCGAGGCCCGGCGCTGCTGCTGATCGCCGTGTTCGCCGTCTTCTTGATCCTGTGCGTCCACGGCGCCCGCGGGGACCGAGGGCGGGCCGCGGTTGACACCGGAAAGCTCGGCCGGCACCTCGTTCTGACCACGGCCGGGATTGCGCTGTTGGTTGCCGGCGCCGACCTCATGGTCCGCGGCGGCGTCAGCCTGGCCCACGCCATGGGCGTCTCCGATGCCGTCATCGGGCTGACCCTGGTTGCTTTCGGCACCTCTCTACCGGAGCTTGCCACTTCGGTAACTGCCACGCTCAAAGGCCAGGCCGACCTGTCGGTGGGCAACGTTCTCGGCTCGAACGTCTTCAACCTCGGGCTGATCGTCGGCACCGCGTTCACCGTCCGGCCGGCGCCAGTCCCGGTCTTTGTGGTTCATCAGGATGTTCCGATCCTGGTCGGAATGTCTTTGGTGGTCGGTATTGGCGTGCTGCGCCGCGGTCGCATCAGCCGCGGTGGCGGGCTTGCCATGCTTGCAGCGTTTGCGACATACATCGCCTATCTCGTCATTCGTGGAGGCTGAAGTGATTCCGTTGCTCCTCGGTCTTGGTTTGCTGCTCAATCCTCAGGCTCAACCGGCCACTCACGTGCAGCCGGTGCAGCGGGCGGTCGAGATCCACGAGCTGTTCAGCGCACCGAACGGCGCCGTCCTGTCCGTGCTCAACGGCCAACGTGGCTATGAGCTCGGGCGCGTGGATCCTCTGCCCGTGCCGATCACGATGTGGCGTTCGGCGGTACCGATGGGCCCGGGCACCTGGATTGAGCTCCTGACGCGGGAGTACGTGAACATGGGGGCCTTCCGCAGCCCGTTCCCTGCGCCCGGCGAGCGCTGCGGCATCGAGGTTCCGCTGCTACCCGGTACCTGGTGGGTGCTCCTTCTCCACCAGGTCAACAATCAGAACCAGGTTCTGGCACGGTTCGAGGTTGGGCCCAAGCTGGCACGCCTGGCCCAGAAGTTGAACCGGGCCGCGAATCCCACACCCCCGACGGCCCCGACGCCAGCCCGCCTGATGGCTCGTCCACGCCCATCCAGCCCGGCGCAGCCAAGCCCGCCGCGCTGACCGGCAGTAGCGCTGCTGAACGGGACTGACTCGACAGGAGACGAACCAGGCGGTCTGCTACTCGACGTCGGCGAAAACGTAAAGCTTGCCGGTGGCGGTGAGCACGTCAGCCTGGATCTTGTAGGTCTGCTCGTAAGTTCTCGGCTCTCCGGTCCGAACCTTCACCGTCTTGCACTCCAGACGGTGCAGGAGACTTCCCTGCCCGTCCTCGAACAGGAGCACGACATCGACCTTGGAGCTCGACTCGCCGACGTTGTCGAACCCAAAGTGCACCCTCACCTTGACTGCGCGGCCGGACTCGAACGGCGGCTCCGACAGCGGCTCCACCCGAACCAGTGTCCAACGCACACCGGAGACCTCCACGTTGGGAGCGAGTGAGTCACCGACGTGGTATGCATACTCCTCCTGGAACGGGTTGGCGACCTGACGGTAGGTCGGCTGCTGCGCGCCGGACGGAAGTGCGAGCAGCAAGACAACTGCGAACCCCCCGATGAGACTCTTCCACGAATGTGTCATTGCGTTCCTCGCGGCGCGACCAGTTCGGTTCGGTGACGGCGGTCACTGTTCGGTTCATTATACACAGGGAAGCGGCACATGGTCGGTCGACGGGAATCCCGGTTCACCTGACCACCCCTCGGCCTCCGCGCCCGCTTTCGCCACCAACAGACCACCTCGACGCAGGCGTCAACCTGCGCTATCGTGAACTCGTACGGGGGCGCAGACGGTCGGCCTGCGCCTGCAGCGCCGGGCCTGGTGGTATTCCCTCCCCCGAGCGTGGCGAGTCCGGCCTGATTCCCACGGCCCGTGCACTGGAGCACACGTGACACGACGAATGCTGATCAACGCGCAGCGCCCCCAGGAGCTGCGCATCGCTCTGACAACCGGCAACACCCTCGACGACTACCAGGTCGCAGTGGCCCGGTCGGGGCTGACACGCGGCAATATCTACCGCGGGGTAGTGGCTTCCGTTCAACCGAGCTTGAACGCCGCCTTCGTCGCCTACGGCGCCGCCCGCGACGGCATGCTGCGCAGTCACGACATCGTCTCCCAGGCGTACCACCGCACACCGCCGGATGCGGGCCGCAGCCCGCGGGTCGAGAAGGTGCTCGAGCGGGGTCGGCCGCTCCTGGTCCAGATCACCAAGGACCCCTCCGGTGACAAGGGCGCGGGCATGACGACCAACGTCAGCCTGGCCGGTCGCTACCTCGTGCTGATGCCGTACGACGACGTGCGGGGCATTTCCCGAAAGGTCGAGAACGAGGAGGAGCGACAGGCAATCCGCGAGGTTGCCGCCAAGCTTCAGATTCCGGAAGGCTTCGGCTTCATCGTCCGGACCAATGCTCTCAATCAGAACAAGACCGCCCTCAACCGCGATCTGAACGCGCTCCTCCGGCTGTGGAAGCGCATCCGCAGCGAGGCCAACCAGGGCAAGGGACCGCGTCTGCTCTACAGCGACCAGGACCTGATCGTCCAGGCGGTGCGCGACATGCTGGACAGCTCCGTCGACGAGGTCGTGGTCGACGACGACGGCGCCTTCGATCGTGTCAAAACCGCGATGCGCGCCTTCATGCCCAGAACCAAGACTCGACTCATCCGCTACCGCGAGCGCCTGCCGCTCTTTTCCAAGTACACACTCGAGCAACAGGTCGAGAGTATCTTCCAACCCCGGGTCAACCTTCCGGCGGGAGGCTCAATCGTCATCGAAGGCACCGAAGCGCTGACCGCCATCGACGTCAACTCCGGTCGCTCTACTCGTGGCGGCAGCCAGGAGGAGACGGCCTTTTCGACCAACCTCGAGGCTGCGCGCGAGGTCGCCCGGCAGCTCCGCTTGCGCGACATCGGCGGGCTCATCGTCGTCGACTTCATCGACATGTACTCTCGCAAGCACCAGCGCGAGGTAGAGAAGGTGCTCCGAGAGGAAGTGAAGTCCGACCGCGCCCGGGTCACGATCGGCAAGATCAGCCTCAACGGGCTGCTCGAGATCAACCGCCAGCGGTTGAAGACACCTCTCGTTCTCCGCACCCACCGACAGTGCCCCACGTGCGGCGGCAGCGGCCGTATCCCCAGTCCCGAGACCGTCAGCCTCAACCTGATGCGGAGGATCGAGGAACGTGCCGCCCTCGGTGGCGTCGCCACAGTGCAGGCGCGCCTCCACCCCGAGCTCGCCGATGCCTTCCAGAACGAGTACCGCGCCGACCTGGCTGCGCTCGAACGCGAATACGACATCCGCATCGAGATCGTTGCTGCGCCCGGTCTGCACCGTTCCGAGGAAGAGATCGAGTGGACGCGACGCAAGCCCAAGGAGGAGGAGGAGGCGGGGCCGCCTCAGCCGGCAGTGGTCGTCACCGACCTGACAACCGGCGGCGGCGCGCCTTCCGGCGGCGCCAAGCCCGGGCGCGCGAAAGCTCGCCAGGCCGACGCCGACTCCGATGAAGAGCCTCGCCCGAAACGCCGCCGCCGCGGCGGCCGCAGGAGACGCAAGCTGACCGTTGAGGCCGACCAGGAGGCGCCGGAGAAGCCCGACGACAGGACAGAAAGCGAGCAACCGACGGCCGACTCTGCCGCGGCTCACGAGACCAAGGACAACAACGGCGGCGGCTCATCGGAGGGTAGTGAGGGCCCACGGTCCGGCTCGCGCAGGCGCGGACGGCGTGGCGGCCGGCGGCGAAAGAAGGCCTCCCCGGATCAGGGCGGCGTCGACGCAGAGTCGAAGCCGGCGCAGGACCAACCGTCCGTTCCCACTCCCGAGGCTGCCGCCCCAGCGGCCTCTCCCGAGAGCACCACGCCGCTGGCGGCGAAGCGCCGCCTCTGGCCGCGGATCTTCGGCGAAGACGAGTAGCCGTCCCCACGAGTGTGGAACCTAATCACCTAATTACTTAATAACTTACTCACCGTGTGGGTGGTGGGGGGGCGTTACTCTACCTGCTCCTTCAGGAGCTCCGCACGAACGTGGCCGAGCAGCGGTTCGAGCAGCAGGTCGAGGTTACCGTCGAGAATCTCCTGCAGACGGTAGACGGTCAGGCCGATCCGGTGGTCGGTGACGCGCCCTTGGGGGAAGTTGTAGGTACGGATCTTCTCGGAGCGATCGCCCGAGCCGATCTGGCTGCGACGGCTCTCTGCACGCTCGCGGGCCTGCTCCTCCTCCTCCATCTCCTTGAGGCGGGCCTTGAGCACGCGCAGCGCCTTGGCTTTGTTCTGAATCTGCGACTTCTCGTCCTGGCAGGAGACCACGAGCCCGGTCGGTAGATGGGTAATGCGCACCGCCGAGTAGGTCGTGTTGACGCTCTGCCCACCAGGCCCCGAGGAGCAGAAGCGGTCGACGCGGAGGTCCTTCTCGTCGACCTCGACCTCCACCTCCTCGGCCTCCGGCAGCACCGCCACCGTGGCCGCCGAGGTATGGATGCGACCGGACGACTCGGTGGCCGGCACCCGTTGCACGCGGTGGACGCCGGACTCGAACTTGAGGCGCGAGTAGACGTGCCCGCCTTCGATCATGCCAACCGCCTCTTTGATGCCGCCGAGACCGGTCTGGTTGACCTCGGTCAGCGACAGCCGCCAGCGCCGGCCCTCGGCGTACCGCTCGTACATGCGCAGCAGCTCGCCAGCGAACAGGGCCGCCTCCTCACCTCCGGTGCCAGCGCGAATCTCCAGAATCACGTTGCGGTGGTCATTGGGATCCTCGGGCAACAGCAGCACTCTCAGCTGCTGCTCGAGCTCAGCGAGCCGTCCCTCGAGCTCGTCGACCTCGGTCTGTGCCATGGCCCGCATCTCGGCGTCATCGGCATCGGTGAGCACTTCTCGCGCGCCTTCGAGGTTGGCCTCGACCTTGCGGTACTCGGTGTAAGCAGAGACCACGGGCTCGAGCTCGGCGAGCTTCTGCGCGACCTCGCGTGAGCGAGTCGGATTGACCGCCACGTTGGGATCGGCCTGCTCCTCGATCAGGGAGCCGTAGCGCTTCGCAATCTCCTCGAGCCGCTCGAACATGTCGTCCCTCTGCGAAGAACCCCGCGCGACCACGCCGGTCGACACGGGGCTCCTGATGGCCGCCTGTCGGCGGCCGGTCGTCAGCTACTTCTTCTCGGCCTTGGCCTTGCCGTAGCGTCGCTCGAACTTCTCCACCATACCCGCCGTGTCGACGAGCTTCTGCCTGCCGGTGAAGAACGGATGACAGGCCGAGCAGATCTCCAGGCGCAGCTCTTTCTTGGTGGAGCGGGTCATGAAGGTGTTGCCGCATGCGCAGCGAACCTCGACCTCGTGATACTCGGGATGAACTCCGGGCTTCATGATGCACCTCACTGTGGCCAGCGGGCCACGGGAGGCGCAGTATACGCCTACCGCGCTGTACTGACAAGGGGATGCGGATCGAGCCCCACGAAAAAAGCCCCCCGACCGGGGCACAGGGGTCCCGGTCGGGGGACTCTGGGGGGGCTGGCAGGTCTTACCTCTTCTTGGGTGCCGCGTCTCCGGTTGCGGCGCCGTGCAGCTTGACCTCGACCTTCTCCTCGAGGCTGTCGTAGTACTCCTTGAGGACGGCGATCACCTCGGGCCTCGAAAACTCCTTCGGTACCGGCTTGCCCTCACTCATCAGCTTGCGCAGCATGGTGCCGGAAAGCAGCAGGCGGGAGCCGCCTTTGTACTCGCCGTTCTCGTCGATGACGGCCTTCGACTCGTGCGGACAGGTCTTCATCGAGGCCATGGTTCCGCAGTCGTAGCAGTAGAACGTCCAGTCCATGGCCAGCGGCCGCAGCACCAGAGCGTCGTTTGGAATCTCGGAGAAGATTTTCTGCGCGTCGAACGGACCGTAGTAGTCCCCCACGCCGGCGTGGTCACGGCCGACGATGAGGTGGCTGCAGCCGTAGTTCTGGCGGAACACCGCGTGCAGCAGCGCCTCTCGCGGTCCGGCGTAGCGCATTTCCATCGGGTAGCCGCCCTGCACCACCCTCTCCTTGCGGAAGTAGTTGTCGACCAGCGCCTGGATCGCCTTGACCCGCGTGTCGGCCGGGATGTCGCCGGGCTTGAGCTTGCCGACCAGTTGGTGGATGTAGACGCCGTCGCAGACCTCGATCGCGATCCACGCGAGGTACGCGTGCGAGTTGTGCATGGGGTTGCGAAGCTGCAGCGCTGCCACCGTGCTCCAGCCACGCTCCTGGAAGACCTTACGGGCCTCTGCCGGCCGTTGGTAGATCTCCTTGAACATCTCCGGGTAATAGGACTCGGAGAGCACCTTGACCGGCCCAGCCAGGTTCACGGGGCCCTGCGCCATCACCTTCTGCACGCCGGGGTGCTGGGTGTCCGTCGTCCGGAAGACCTGCTGGCACTCGTGGGCCTTGTCGATGCCGTACTTCTCGGTCACCTTCATAGTGCCCATCAAGGTTCCGGTCTCGGTGTCGACGAGCGTGACCTCCTCGCCGATGGCGATCGAGTCGGCCGTGGCCTGATCGGTCGAGAGCGTAATCGGGATCGGCCAAAACAGGCCGCCCTTGGAGGGCATGCGGTACTCGTCGCACACACCCTTCCAGTCGTCGAAGCCCATGAAGCCATCCAGCGGTGTGAACGCGCCAATCCCCATCATGATGAGATCGGACGTCTCGCGGCTCGTCATGGGCACCTGCTTGAGCGTCTTCGCCCGTGCCAGCTCCTCGGTCAGCTTCGGACCTTCCAGAAGCAGGGGCTTGAGCTCGGCGCTGCCGTGCGGTGGTACCAGTCGACTCATAATATCCTC
>JAJDNH010000056.1 GCA_022340775.1 Acidobacteriota bacterium | reverse complement strand
CGGCCGGCACGCGGGGCTGGCGCTCATCGAGCGCCTGCAGCGGCGGGTCGCCACCTTCGGTTTCCACCTCGCCACGCTGGACGTCCGCCAGGACGCGCTCGTGCACCGCCGCGTCGTGGGACGGCTGCTCGGCGATGCCGGATTCGAGTCGCGATCCCCTGCCGACCGCGCCCGGATCCTGGAAGAGAGACTCACGGCCGGCGTCGAGCCGGTGCGCGAGACCGGCGACCCCGAGGTCCAGCGCACGATCGACGTCATGCGCGCGGTGGCCGACGGTCTGGACCGTTACGGACCGCAAGCCATGGGGCCGTTCGTGGTCTCGATGACCCGCGGCCCCGACGACGCGCTCGCGGTGCTCTACCTGGCGCGCTGCGCCGGCCTGACCGACGCGGCCGGCGGCGTGCCGCTCGACGTGGTGCCGCTGTTCGAGACCGTCGACGACCTCGGCGAGGCCCGAGCCACCATGACGGCCCTGCTCTCAGACCCCACCTACCGCGAGCACGTGCGTCACCGCGGCGACGCGCAGATGGTGATGATTGGCTACTCCGACTCGGGCAAGAACGACGGCCTACTGGCCTCGCGCTGGGCCCTCTACCGCGCCCAGGAGGAGCTGGTGGCGGCTGTCGATGCCGCCGGCGTGGCGCTGACCGTCTTTCACGGCCGCGGTGGAACCGTCAGTCGCGGCGGCAGCAAGCCGCGCGAGGCGATCCTCGCCGAGCCTCCGGGCGCCGTCCGCGGGCGGCTCAGGGTCACCGAGCAGGGCGAGATCATCCACGCCAAGTACGGCTTGCGCGGCATTGCCGGACGCACCCTCGGGCTCACCCTCGGCGCCGTTCTCCAGGTGCGCGCGCGTCCCAACACGCTGCCCGAGCCGCGGCCGGAATGGGTCGAGGCGATAACCGCCGCGGCCGACGCCGGCCGCGGCGCCTTCCGGGCGCTGGTCTACGACCACCCCGACTTCATCCCCTATTTCCGGGCCGCCACCCCGATCGACGTCATCGAACGCCTCAAGATCGCATCCCGGCCACCGTCCCGGCGCTCCGGGACCGGCCTTGAGAACCTGCGCGCGATCCCGTGGGTCTTCGCATGGACCCAGAGCCGCCACCTGCTCCCCGGCTGGTACGGGGTCGGGACCGGGCTCGAGCACGCGTGCGGGCTTTTCGGCGTCGAGCGCGTGGCCGAGATGGCGCGACAGTGGTCGTTCTTCCGGGTGCTGCTCGGCGACGTGGAGATGGTGCTGGCCAAGGCCGACCTGGGGATCGCCGAGCGTTACGCCCAGCTTGCCGGGAAAGCCGGAGAGCAGGTCTTTCCTCTCATCCGGGCGGAGTTCGAGCGCACCCGCTCGCAGGTCCTGACACTGACCGGGGCCGACGAGCTGCTCGACCGCGAGCCGACGCTCCAGCGCGCCATCCGCCTGCGCAACCCGTACGTGGACCCGATGAGCCTGGTCCAGGTCGACCTCCTGCGGCGCTGGCGCGAGGGCGGCCGCACCGACCGCGAGCTCGAGGACGCCCTCGCAGTCACCGTACGCGGCATCGCCCGCGGGCTTCAGAACACCGGATAGCCCGTGTCATCCGTTCGCGATCTACTGCGAACGACGATGCGCCAGCCAGGGCCGTGCTCTTCGCGTCTCGCTGTCCTCAACATACAGGGAGTATGCCTGCGGCAGCCCGACGCTCAGATCCCAGTCCTGACAAGCGCCTCGCCGCTCTCGCTACGATCGCGTCCGGATAACCCGGGCAAGAGGATGCTCTCGCTTTATCTTCCGAGACTTGGCGTCGTGGTGTTCTTTTCTTCTCCGAAAACGACCAAGGATTGAGCCGGGCCATGGCTTGACGGCCACAGTGAGGCCGTCAGGGGTCGGCAGGGTGATCGCCGTCGCACACTCGGCGGCCAGCATCTCGTGGGGCCACCGCTCGGAGTCGATCCCCTCGCACGCGTACAGCGCGGTGACGGGTTCAGCGATCGCCCGGTTGCCGCGATCGCGAAGCCGGATTCGGCCGGTCGCCTCGGGTACGCGCTTGACGGCGCGGACGGTCACTGTTGGCCGATCGAACGCTGCGGCAATTCAGCTGTGAGCCCTGCGTCCTACGACAGACCGAAGGCGCGGCTCAGGAACACCGCCATCTGGTTTCTTCGCACCGGGGCTGCGGGGCAGTAGGAGGTGGCGCTGCAGCCGGCTGTGATCCCCTCGTTGTACAGCTGCTCAACCCAGTCGACCGCGAACCCGCCCGGGCACGCCACGTCGTCGAAGACGCCGCTGCACGCCGGCACCTGGTAATCACTGCCGTGCTCCGCCTTGAGCAGGAACACCGCCATCTGGTCCCGGTTGATGGGCTTACCGGGGCAGTAGTTGCCACCCCCGCAACCGGCCGTGATCCCCTCGTTGTACAGCTCCTCGATCCAGTTGACCGCGGAGCCCCCCGGACACGCCACGTCGTCGAAGATGCCGCTGCACGCTGGCGGCTGGTAATCGCGCCCGTGCTTCGCCTTGAGCAGGAACACCGCCATCTGGGCGCGCGTCGCAGGCTCCGTCGGACAGAACATGTCACTGCCGCAGCCGGATGTGATGCCGTTGTCGAGCAGGCGCTCGATGAAGCCGGCCGCGAACGAGCGTACCGGTACGTCCGCGAACGGCCGGTAGGTGGTGATGCTGGAGCCACGGCCGAGAAAAAACGAATCTGTCAGGGTGGAAAACACGGTGTACGCCCCGCCGCCGTCGTACGGATCCAGATAGAGGTAATGAAGGGAGGCGTAAGGTTGCCAGCCCTCCCACACGACGATTCCGTTGCCACGCGCGTCTCTGGTGACCGACAGTCCGCGGATGGTTGTAGCGCCTGGGTCGTCCGACCAGAAGCCTGGCGGAACGGCGACGGCAAAGCTCGAATCGAGGATTGCTAATTGCGGGTTGTCGCTGTACGCCCATGCGATCAGCGTCCTCTTGCCGGCCAGCTCCACTGCATCGATGGACCTGCCATTCCCACCAAGCGGTGTCGCTGCCACCTCCGTCCCGTCGCTGTCGAGAATGTGGGCCTCGATCTGGCCACCCGTGGTGGTCGGGTACGCCACCACGACGCGGCTGTCGGACAAATCCCCGACTCCGACATACTGGGCCAGTCCACCACCGGCCGGCAGGTTGCTCAGGTTCGTGATCTCCCTCACCTGGCCGCCGTTGCTGTCGCAGATCGTCAAGTAGACGTTGCACTCGGTGCCGCCTGCACGCTCGGTCTGGGCCACCCACGCGAGAACGAAGCGGTTGTCCCCTGTTGCCGCGATGTGGGTGTTCCAGATGAACGGCACCTCGAGGTCGCCGGGCTGACCGAAGGCAGAGTTGTTGGTCACGTTGTCGGGACCGAAGAGTACGTTCCCAGCCTCGTCGAGGATGGCGAAGTAGACGTTGTCGTTCTCGTTG
>JAJDNH010000046.1 GCA_022340775.1 Acidobacteriota bacterium | reverse complement strand
TGGAGATGGTGCTGCCCGGCGACAACGTCAACCTGGAGGTGGAGCTGATCACCCCGATCGCGATGGAGCGTGGGCTGAGGTTCGCGATCCGCGAGGGTGGCCGCACGGTCGGTGCCGGCTCCATCACCGACATCGTGGAGTAGACAATGGCGAGCGAGAAGATCCGCATTCGGCTGAAGGCGTTCGACTACCGGCTTCTCGACCAGTCGGCGTCGGAGATCGTTGACACGGCGCAGCGAACCGGGGCACGCATCTCCGGTCCGATTCCCCTGCCGACCCACATCCAGCGCTTCACGGTCCTGCGATCACCGCACGTGGACAAGAAGTCGCGGGAGCAGTTCGAGATCCGGACCCACAAGCGGCTCCTGGACATACTCGAGCCGACACAGCAGACGATCGATGCGCTGATGAAGCTCGAGCTGCCGGCCGGTGTGGACGTCGAGATCAAGGCGTACGGGGCAAGGTGAGGACGATATGGTCAAGGGCATTCTGGGGAAGAAGATCGGCATGACCCAAGTCTTTGATGACGAGGGCCGTGTGATACCAGTGACCGTCGTGCAGGCCGGGCCGTGCGTCATCGTGCAGCGCAAGAAGGCTGGCACAGACGGTTACGAGGCGGCGCAGCTCGGCCTGGTCGAGGCAAGCCCGGCGAAGCGGCCGACGCGGCCGGTCACGGGCCACTTCGCCAAAGCAGGTGTTCCGCCGACCCGGTTCGTGGCTGAGGTTCCGGTCGATGCGGATGATGAGGCCAAGCCAGGGGACGCGGTTCTGGTGGAGCTCTTTGAGGTGGACGACACCGTCAAGGTCACCGGCACCTCCAAGGGTCGGGGCTTCCAGGGCGTCATCAGGCGCCACGGTTTCGGCGGCGGCAGAGCCACTCTCGGCTCCATGTTCCACCGGGCCCCGGGTTCGATCGGCGCCGCCGCCTATCCGGCGCGAGTGTTTCCGGGCGTCGGCATGCCCGGTCAGCATGGGAACCGCCGTGCCTCGGTCAAGAACGTGCGCGTCGTCAAGGTCGATGCGGAGCGCAACCTCCTCTTCCTGAAGGGCGGGGTTCCGGGTGCGCGCGACGGCTACCTTCGCATCGTCAAGGTGTCGTGAGGGGAGGGGTGGAGCGATGAAGCTCGAGGTCAAGAACTGGGACAACGAGGTCGTCGGGGACGTCGAGCTCCCGGATGAGGTCTTTGCGAGGCAGGTTGGCGAGCACCTCGTCTGGGAGGTTGTGCGCGCGTACCTGGCCAGCCGGCGGCGTGGAACCCACAAGGCCAAGGAGCGCGGCGAGGTAATCGGCTCCGGCGTCAAGCCGTGGAAGCAGAAGCACACCGGACGCGCACGTGCCGGCGACCGCCGGTCGCCGCTGTGGCGGCATGGCGGTACCGTTCATCCGCCGCGGCCACGTTCCTACGTGATGAAGGTCAACAAGAAGGCCCGCCGCGCCGCACTCGCGGGCGTGCTCTCACAGCGTTGCGCCGAGGGCCGCCTGCTGGTGCTCGACAGCCTGGAGCTCGATCAGCCGCGGACCAAGGACTTTTTGACCCGGATGGACTCCCTCGGCCTCGCCGGCGAGAAGGTCCTGTTCATCGACGGTTTGGAGAACATCAACCTCTATCTGGCGAGCCGAAACCGTCCCGAGGTCAAGGCACTGGACGCGCGTTCTCTGAACGCCTACGAGGTCCTCAACCACCGCTGGATCGTGACCTCCGAGGACGCCGTTCGCGCGCTCGTGGAGGTGCTGTCATGAAGGCACGCGAGATCATCGTCCGCCCGGTGATCACGGAGAAGACCACGCTCGTGCAAGAGCGGGAGAATACGGTCTGCTTCGAGGTCGACCGTCGAGCCAACAAGATCGAGGTCCGGAGGGCCGTCGAGGAGCTGTTCGACGTCAAGGTGATCGACGTCAACATCGTCAACCGCAAGGGCAAGCCGGTCAAGCGGTTCGGTCGGACGGTCAGTCATCGCCCGCAGATCAGCAAGGCCTACGTCAAGCTGGCTCCGGGCTCGAAGACCCTCGGCTTCTTCGAGGGGATCTGAGGAGGCAGGGATGCCGATTCGAACATTCAAGCCGACGTCGGCTGGACGACGCTTCATCACCGTCCTGGACTTTTCGGAGCTGACGGCGAAGCGCCCGCTGAAGAAGCTGACGAAAGGCATCAAGCGCTCCTCTGGGCGCAACAGCCACGGCCACGTGACCTCGCGCCACCGTGGGCAGGGTCACAAGCGGCGCTACCGCACGATCGACTTCAAGCGATCGAAGTTCGACGTGCCAGCCAAGGTCGCGACGATCGAGTACGACCCCAACCGCTCGGCGTTCATCGCCCTGCTCAACTACGCCGACGGCGAGAAGAGGTACATTCTCCTTCCCGTCGGCCTCAAGGTTGGCGACACCGTGATGGCCGGGGAGAAGGTGGACGTGCGGCCTGGGAACGCGATGCCTTTGAGGAGCATCCCTCTCGGCACGCTGGTCCACAACATCGAGCTCAAGCCGGGGAAGGGCGGTCAGATCGTTCGTTCCGCGGGCGGCTCGGCACAGATCATGGCGAAAGAGGGCAAGTACACGACCGTGCGCCTGCCTTCCGGTGAAATGCGCATGGTGCTCTCGTCGTGCATGGCGACCATCGGTCAGGTCGGCAACGTCGAGCACTCGAACCTCAAGATCGGCAAAGCCGGTCGCGCGCGGTGGCTCGGCATTCGCCCGCAGACCCGCGGTACGGCGATGAACCCGGTCGACCATCCGCACGGCGGAGGCGAGGGACGGAACAAGGGACGGCACCCGGTTTCGCCGTGGGGCTGGCCCACCAAGGGAGCAAAGACGCGGCGTCGTCAGGCCTCCGACCGTCTGATCGTCTCGCGCAGGAAGTAGGAGGAGCAGATGGCACGTTCAATCCGCAAGGGACCTTTCGTCGACGAGCACCTGGCGAAGAAAGTCGAGGCGCTCGCGGCGTCCGGCGACAAGCGGGTCATCAAGACCTGGTCGCGCCGCTCGACGATCACGCCGCTGATGGTGGGGCTGACCCTGGCCGTGCACAACGGACACAAGTTCGTGCCCGTGTACATCACCGAGAACATGGTTGGCCACAAGCTCGGGGAGTTCGCTCTGACGCGCACCTTCCGGGGTCATGGCGGCAAGAGGGAAAAGGGTCGTTAAGGGGGAATGATGGAAGCTCGCGCCCAGCTCCGGTTCTACCGCTCGTCGCCACAGAAGGTGCGCCTGGTGGCCGACCTGATTCGCGGCCAGCAGGTGACGCGCGCCCTGTCCACGCTCCAGCTGTGCTCGAAGTACTCGGCCAGCGACGTGGAGAGGCTCGTGCGGTCAGCGCTCGCCAACCTCGAGCAGGCACACCCCGGCGTCGACGAGGGAACGGTCTACATCGACAAGATCACGGTGGACGAGGGTCCACGCCTGAAACGCGGCCGGGCGGCCTCGAAATGGGTTCGCTGGCACCGCATCCTCAAGCGTATGTGCCACATCACCGTCGAGCTCGGCGTCCGGGAAGCGTGAGGAGGAAAACGTGGGACACAAGACTCATCCGTACGGGTTTCGGCTCGGCTACAACAACACCTGGCGGTCACGCTGGTATGCGGACAAGAAGAGCTACGCCGACCTCCTCCACGAGGACCTGCAGCTGCGGGGTGAGCTGAAGCAGCGGCTTGAGAACGCCGCCGTCAGCGCCATTGACATCGAGCGTACGGCCAACAAGCTGCGCGTCAACATTTTGTCGGGGCGTCCGGGGATCATCATCGGTCGCAAGGGTGCCGAGGTGGACAAGCTGCGCGACGATCTGATGCGCCGCTACGGCCAGGACATTCACATCAACATCCAGGAGATTCAGCGTCCGGAGGTTGATGCGCAGCTGATCGCGGAGAATGTGGCGCGTCAACTGGTGCGGCGCGTCGCGTTCAGGCGGGCCATGCGCCGTGCCCAGGAGAACGCGCTCCGGTTCGGGGCGCAGGGCGTGAAGATCAAGTGCTCCGGACGTCTCAACGGCGCCGAGATCGCTCGTTCGGAGTGGTACCAGCAGGGGCGTCTGCCGCTTCATACCTTGAAGGCCGACATCGACTACGGTTTCGCCGAGGCACGTACGACCTACGGCGTCATCGGGGTCAAGGTCTGGGTGTACCGGGGCGAGCGTCACCGGGCCCGTGGTTTCCGCCGTCAGCGTTAGAGAGGAGATGCGCCATGTTGATGCCGAAGAAGGTCAAGTATCGCAAGCAGCAGAGGGGTCGACGCCGCGGCCTGGCGTACCGCGGCTCCAGTATCTCGTTCGGTGACTACGGGCTTCAGGCGCTCGAGGACGGCTGGGTTACCGCGCGCCAGATCGAGGCCGCACGTGTCGCGATGACTCGTCACGTCAAGCGTGGCGGCAAGATCTGGATTCGGATATTCCCGGACAAGCCGGTGACCAAGAAGCCGCTCGAGACCCGGATGGGGAAGGGCAAAGGCAACCCCGAGGAGTGGGTGGCTGTGGTCAAGCCGGCCCGGGTTCTCTACGAGATGGAAGGGGTGCCCGTGGAGGTAGCCCGGGAAGCGATGCGCCTCGCGGCTCACAAGCTGCCGATCAAGACACGCTTCATTACGAGGGGTGAGATGGTATGAAGGCCAAGCAGCTTCGCGAACAGTCGATGGAGGAGCTTGAGAAGGCGTTGAGCGATCTCGAGGAGCAGCTGTTCAAGCTGCGTTTCCAGAAGTCCACGGGGCAGATCGAAAACCCGATCAAGATCCGCGAGGTTCGCAAGGACATCGCGCGGGTGCTGACGGTGCTCAACGAGCGCAACGCCCAGGAGAGTGCATGATGAGCGAGGAGAAGCAGCTTCAGAGCAGATCCACCAAGGTTGGTGTGGTCACCTCGAGCTCCCCGGACAAGACCATCGTGGTCAAGGTGGAGAACCTGGTGATGCACCCGTTGTACCGTCGGTTCGTCCGCACGAGTTCGAAGTTCATGGCCCATGACGAAGAGAACACCTGCAACGTGGGCGATCGCGTGCTCATCGAGGAGTGCCGTCCGCTGTCACGTCGCAAGCGGTGGCGCGTTCGACGGGTCGTCGAGCGGGCGCAGTAGCGGGTTGGAGGAAACGCCATGATTCAGATGGGGACGATGCTCGCGGTGGCGGACAACTCCGGGGCCAGGAAGCTGATGGCGATCCGCCAGCTCGGCGGTTCCGCCGCGCCCCGCTACGCCGGTGTGGGAGACGTGGTCGTCTGCTCGGTGAAGGAAGCGGCTCCCGAGTCCGAGATCAAGAAGGGGACCGTGGTCCGGGCTGTCGTCGTGCGGACGCGCTCCCGGACGCGACGCAAGGATGGGTCGTACATCCGCTTCGATGAGAACGCAGCGGTTCTGATCAACGCCCAGAAGGAGCCGGTCGGCACTCGTGTCTTCGGCCCCGTAGCCCGCGAGCTCAGGGAGCGACGTTTCATGAAGATCGTGTCGCTCGCACCCGAGGTCCTGTAGGAGGAAGCAATGCCGAAGCTCAAGATCAAGAAGGGCGACCAGGTCGAGGTCATAGCGGGCAAGGACCGAGGCCGGCGTGGCAAGGTCCTGCGGGTGGATCCGGTCAAGGGCCGGGTCGTCGTAGAAGGTGTCAACTTCATCAAGCGGCACACGCGCCCCAACCCGTCCAAGAACATCCAGGGCGGGATCGTGGAGCGCGAGGCGTCGATGCACGTCTCAAACGTGATGGTGGTTTCGCCCGAGAGCGGAGCGCGGACGCGCGTTCGCTCGAAGGTGCTCGATGACGGCCGCAGGGTGCGTGAGGCCAAGGTCGATGGCGCGATTCTCGACCGATAGGAGGGACGATGGCGCGCTTGTTGGATAAGTACCGGCAGGATGTGTACCCGCAGCTCGCAAAGGAGTTCGCTCTGGCGAACCCGATGCAGGTTCCACGGGTTACCAAGATCACGTGCAATATCGGCGTCGGAGAGGCGTCGCGGGAACCGAAGCTCCTCGATACCGCCGTGGAGCAGCTTGCCAACATCACGGGCCAGCGGCCGGTGGTGCGGCGGGCCCGCAAGTCAATCGCGGCGTTCAAGCTCCGTGCCGGGATGCCGGTCGGCGTGATGGTGACGTTGCGCCGCGAGAGGATGTACGAGTTTCTCGACCGTCTCATCAGTACCGCCCTGCCGCGCGTGCGCGACTTCCACGGGGTCAGCACCTCGGCGTTCGACGGCCGTGGCAACTACACGCTCGGGATCCGGGATTTGCTGGTCTTTCCCGAGGTGGACTACCAGAAGATCGAAGGCACGATGGGCCTCAATATCACCTTCTCGACGACGGCTCCCACCGACGACCAGGCACGCGCGTTGCTGGCCGGGCTCGGCATGCCGTTTCAGCGCCGATAGGAGGGGGACGTGACACGCAAGTCATTAATGGTCAAGAGCCTGCGGAAGCCCAAGTTTCAGGTGAGGCAGCGTAACCGCTGCCGTCGCTGCGGCCGGCCGCGAGGCTACATGCGGAAGTTCCAGCTGTGCCGCGTCTGCTTCAGGAAGCTGGCGCTGGAGGGTTTCCTCCCCGGCGTCACCAAGGCGAGCTGGTAAGGGGTGAAGCGATGAGTATGACCGATCCGATCGCCGATATGCTGACGCGAATTCGCAACGCCACGCTGGTGCGCCACGATCGTGCCGACGTGCCCGCCTCGAAGATGAAGCTCGAGATCGCGAAGATCCTCAAGCAGGAAGGCTTCATCCGTACATTCAAGGTGCTCGAGGAGGGCCCCCAGGGCGTGCTGCGTATCTACTTGAAGTACTCCGATGACGGTGAGCCGGTGATCCACGGCCTGAACAAGGTATCGAGGCCGGGACGTCGGGTGTACCGCGCCGTGGACGAATTGCCGCGCGTTCGCAACGGCCTCGGGGTAGCAGTGGTCTCGACCAACCGCGGCGTGCTGACCGATGAACAGGCCCGTCGCCTCCGTGCCGGAGGCGAGGTCCTGGTCGAGATCTGGTAGGGGGGAAGCGATGTCTCGTATAGGAAGGGCGCCGATCGCGATCCCCAGCGGTGTCGAGGTCCACGTCGGCAACGGGGTCGTCCGGGTCAAGGGGCCGCGGGGCCAGCTGCTCGTGGACCTGCTGCCGGGGATCTCCGCTGCGGTGGAGGAGGGCGTTGTGAACGTCCGGCGGGAGAACGACGAGAGGAGCAATCGCGCGAACCACGGCCTGTGTCGCGCACTCCTCGCGAATGCGGTCGCGGGCGTCTCCACCGGTTGGACCAAGGAGCTTGAGCTCATCGGGATCGGCTACCGGCTCGAGAAGCAGGGCTCAACGGTTGTTTTCAGCCTCGGCTATTCGCATCCGATCCAATTTCCCGAACCCGAGGGGATCTCGATCGATGTCGACCCCAAGGCTGCTCGCGTCACGGTGACCGGAATCGACCGCCAGCGTGTGGGTCAGGTCGCTGCCGAGATCCGTGCGCTGCGTCCTCCCGAGCCGTACAAGGGCAAGGGTATCCGTTACGTGGGTGAAAGGGTGAAGCGAAAGGCCGGGAAGCAGGGAGCGAAGGCATGAGTCGTTTCCAAGATCGCAAACAGCGTCGAGAGAGAATCAGGCGCCGGTACCGGGGCGTCGTGCACGGTACGGCGGAGCGGCCGCGCCTGGCCGTCTTCCGGAGCCTGCGCCACGTGTACGCCCAGATCATCGACGACGAGCGCGGCGCCACCGTGGCGTCGGTGTCGACGCTCGAAGCCGATGTCAAGGGCGGCCTCGAGCGTACCGGCAACCGGAAGGCGGCTGCCGTCGTCGGCAAGCTCATCGCCGAGCGTGCCAAGGAGCGCGGGGTGGAGACGGTGGTTTTCGACCGCGGCGGTTTTCCGTACCACGGCGTCGTGCGCGCCATTGCTGACGCGGCCCGTGAAGCGGGCTTGAAGTTCTAGGGGATAGCGATGAGGAACCGAGATCGAGACAGCGAGTTCATCGAGACCGTCGTTCACATCAACCGCGTCGCGAAGGTGGTCAAGGGCGGCAAGAACTTCTCGTTCTCTGCCGTGGTGGTCGCCGGCGACGGCACGGGGAGAGTCGGCTTCGGTACCGGCAAGGCCCGCGAGGTCCCGGCCGCGATCCAGAAGGCGATGGAGCAGGCGAAGCGCGAGATGATCCGCGTGCCGATGGTCGGCGGCACGCTGCCGCACAAGATCTGGGGCCGCTGGGGCGCCACCCGCGTGCTGCTTCGTCCGGCCCAGCCCGGCGCCGGTGTGATCGCCGGCGGTGGTGTACGCGCGGTCATGGAGTCGGCCGGAGTTCAGGACGTCCTGACCAAGATCATGGGCAGCCGGAACCCGTTCAACGTCGTACGCGCCGTCTTCGACGCGTTGAACAACCTGATGACGACGGAGAAGGTCCGGCGTCTACGTGGCGCGGAGGTCCTCGAGGAGAGCGCTGCGCCCGACAGGGGCGTGCAGAGTGAAGCTGAGGTCGCCGAACCAGCGATCGAGGCGCAGGCTGAGGAGCCCGCGACAGAGGAGGCGGCTGGGTCATGACGGCACGCAAGAAGCAGCAGCAGATCAGGATCACTCAGGTGAGGAGTCAGATCGGTGCGCAGGAGCGTCACAAGCGCGTGCTGGCAGGGCTCGGGCTCGGCCGCATCGGGCGCTCGGTTGTTCGCCCCGACGTACCCTCCATCCGCGGGATGGTGAACAAGGTGCCCCACCTGGTGTCCGTGGAAGAAGTGGAGGGGTGACGATGGAGCTCAACAGCCTTCGTCCCGCACCGGGCGCCAAGCGTCCGCGGAAGCGGATCGGGCGTGGCCCGGGCTCGGGAACCGGCAAGACAGCCGGGCGTGGCCACAAGGGCCAGAAGTCGCGGAGCGGCTTCTCCCACCGTTTCGGCTTCGAGGGCGGGCAGATGCCGCTCGTGCGCCGGATCCCGAAACGGGGTTTCACCAATATCTTCCGCGTGGAGAGGCAGATCGTGCACCTCGGGGACCTCGAGGACGCCTTCGACGATGGAGCGAACGTGACCCTGCAGGCGCTGGCCGACAAAGGCCTGATCCGCGCCGGGAGGGGACCGGTCAAGGTTCTCGCCGATGGCGAGCTGAAGAAGAAGTTGACGGTTCAAGCTCACGGTTTCTCACAATCAGCGCGGGCCACGATCGAGGCCTGCGGCGGCAGCTGTGAGGTGGTGGCGTCGTGATCGAGAGCTTCCGCAACATCTTCGCGATCCCGGACCTTCGCAAGCGCGTGATCTTCACGTTCCTGCTGCTTGCCGTCTACCGTCTCGGGGCCTTCATCCCGACGCCGGGCGTGGATCCCCAGGCGATTGCTGAGTTCACAAAGGCCGCGGCCGGAACCGTGCTCGGCTTTCTGAACCTGTTCTCGGGCGGTGCCCTGGGGCGGATGACGGTGTTTGCTCTCGGCATCATGCCGTACATCTCGGCCTCGATCATCTTGCAGCTGCTCACGGTGGTGTGGCCGTATCTCGAGAAGCTCTCCAAGGAAGGGGAGCTCGGGCGCAGGAAGATCACCCAGTACACCCGGTACGGGACCGTCGTGCTGTCGGTGATCCAGTCCCTGGGCATCTCCTTCTTCCTCGAGCGGACGACCGCGCCGGGGGGCGCGCCGCTGGTGCCGCATCCGGGCTGGGGCTTCCGCCTCATGACCGTGCTCACCCTGACGACCGGCACCGCCTTCGTGATGTGGCTGGGCGAGCAGATCACAGAGCGCGGCGTCGGCAACGGCATCTCGCTGATCATCTTCGCCGGTATCGTGGTTGGTCTGCCGAGTGCGATCCTGAACACGATCACCGACATCAAGACCGGTTCCATGAGCATCTTTACGGTGGTGATCCTGATCGTCTTCATGGTGATCGTGGTGGCTGCCATCGTCTACATGGAGCGGGCGCAGCGGCGAATCCCGATCCAGTACGCCAAGCGCGTCGTGGGTCGGCGTGTGTACGGCGGCCAGAGCACCTACCTGCCGCTGCGACTGAACACCGGCGGCGTGATTCCTGTTATCTTCGCGGCTTCGATCATGTCGTTCCCGCAGACGCTGGGGCAGATGATCCAGCATCCGTGGCTGAAGCGGATCACCCAGGCGCTGGCCTGGGGCGAGCCGATGTACAACCTGGTCTACTTCCTGTCGATCATCTTCTTCTGCTACTTCTACACATCGATCATCTTCAACCCCGAAGACACCGCGGAGAACATGCAGAAGTTCGGCGGCTTCATCCCAGGTATCCGACCCGGGAAGCGGACGGCCGAGTTCATCGACAAGATCCTCACCCGGATCACGCTCGTAGGAGCGATCTACCTCGCTCTTGTGGCGATCTTGCCGGAGATCCTCATTGCCGGATTCAAGGTGGCGACGATCCCGGTGATCGGGCCTTCCCTCGATGCCGTGCTTCCGCGCTGGTTTACCGAGGGCCTCGGCGTGAAGTTCTACTTCGGCGGAACCTCCCTGCTCATCGTCGTCGGCGTCGCCATGGACACCGTGCAGCAGATCGAGTCCCAGCTCGTGATGCGCCACTATGACGGCTTCATGCGACGCGGCCGCACGCGTGGGAGGAAGTAATGACGAGCATCTACCGGAGCCTGAACCTGATTCTCCTGGGTCCGCCCGGCTCGGGCAAGGGAACCCAGGCCAGGGTTCTGGCCGAGAGGTATGATGTGCCCCACGTCTCGACCGGCGACATGCTCCGAGACGAGGTTCGGCGCGGCACCGCTCTCGGTCGGCAGGCAAAGGAGATGATGGACCGGGGCGAGCTGGTGCCCGATCATGTCGTTGCGGGCATCGTCTTGCGGCGACTCGACCAGGAGGACGCGACACGAGGCGTGATCCTCGACGGCTATCCACGAAACGTGGAGCAGGCCGGCGTCCTGGACGGCATCCTGGCGGAGCTGGGGCGCACGCTCGAGCGCGTGGCGCTGATCTCCGTGCCCGATGGGGAGATCGTTCGCCGTCTTGGCGCGCGGCGGTCGTGTACGGCATGTGGCCGCGTCTACAACCTCGAGCTCAGCCCTCCTTCAAAACCTGGCGCCTGCGACGGCTGTGGCGGTCCCCTGGAGCTCAGGGACGACGACCGCGAGCCAGTGGTTCGCGAGCGGCTGCGGCAGTACCGCGAGAAGACCACACCATTGGTTGAGTTCTACCGTGCTCGTGGGCTGTTGGTGGAGGTCGACGGCGCGCAGAAGATGGAAGCAGTGGCCGAGGCCATCGTCGAGGCCATCGGAGCTCCGGTGGCAGGATGATCTTTCTCAAGTCTGGGCCCGAGCTGAAAGCGATGGACCGGGCGAACCGCTTGGTTCACCGGGTGCTGAGCGCCGTCCGTGAGGCGGCCCTACCCGGTGTGACCACCGCAGAGCTGGACCACCTGGCCGAGACCCTCATCAGCGAGGACGGAGCACAGCCAGCGTTCAAGGGTTACCGCGGCTACCCGGCAACGCTGTGCACCTCCGTCAACGATGAGATCGTGCACGGGATCCCGAGCCCGACGGTCAGGCTCGCTGAAGGCGACGTGCTCAGCGTCGACTGTGGAACCATTGTCGATGGCTTCTACGGGGATGCTGCGGTGACGTTCGCTATCGGTGAGGTGAATGGTGAGGCCCGCCGTCTGATCGACGTGACTCGCGCCTGCTTGGAGGATGCGGTCGACCAGATCGTTCCCGGGGCCCGTCTCGGAGACATCGGCGCGGCGGTTCAGCAACGGGCCGAGGCGGCTGGCTTCGGCGTAGTGCGTGAGTTCGTCGGCCACGGCGTCGGGCGCGCGCTGCACGAAGACCCACAGGTGCCGAACTACGGTGAGGCCGGTAAGGGCCTGCAGCTCAGGCCGGGACTGGTGCTCGCGATCGAGCCGATGATTACCGTGGGGAGCTGGAGGGTGCGTGTGGATCGGGACGGGTGGACAGCCCGCACCGAAGACGGTACACTCGCAGCCCATTTTGAGTACTCGGTGGCGGTCACGCCGGACGGCCATCGAGTGCTCGGTGTCGAGGAGTGACTATGGCGAAGGAAGAGGCGATCGAGGTGGTCGCAACGGTTGTCGAGCCACTGCCCAACGCGATGTTCCGCGTGGAGCTCGAAAATGGGCACGAGGTGTTGGCTCACATTTCCGGCAAGATGCGCAAGCACTTCATTCGCATTCTTCCTGGGGACAAGGTACTGGTCGAGCTCTCTCCTTACGATCTGAAGAGAGGGCGGATTGTGTACCGCTACAAGTAGGGGGCGACGATGAAAGTTCGTCCATCGGTTCGCAAGATGTGTTCAAAATGCAAGATCGTCCGTCGCAAGGGTGTTGTCCGGGTGATCTGCGAGAACCCTAAGCACAAGCAGCGCCAAGGGTAACAGGGGAGGCTCTGAGGTGGCACGCATAGCAGGTGTTGATCTCCCGGCCGGGAAGCGGATCGAGATCGGCCTCACGTACATTTACGGCATCGGGCGGTCGCGAGCGCTGGACGTTCTCTCCAAGGCGAAGGTCGCCGAGGGAGTCAAGGTCAAGGACCTTTCGGAGGACGAAGTTCTCCGACTGCAGCGCGTCCTCCAGGACGAGGGAGGCGTTGAAGGTGATCTCCGTAAGGAGGTTGCGATGAACATCAAGCGCCTCATCGAGATTGGCTGCTACCGCGGGATCCGGCACCGTCGCGGGCTGCCGGCCCGGGGCCAGAGGACGCACACCAACGCGCGCTCCCGCAAGGGCCCGCGGCGGACGGCAGTGGCGAGCAAGAAGAAGGCCACCAAGAAGTAGCGAGGAGACCACAGATGGCAAAGGATCGGAAGGGAAGCCGCAAACCGCGTCGCGAGCGCAAGAATATTCCTCACGCGGTGGCCCACATTCATGCGTCGTTCAACAACACCATTGTGACGTTCTCGGATCCGTCCGGCGGTTCGATTTGCTGGTCATCCGGCGGCAGAATCGGGTACAAGGGCTCCCGAAAAGGGACCCCGTACGCCGCTCAGCTGGCGGCCAGGAATGCTGCCGAGCAGGCACAGGACAACGGCGTGCGGAGCGTGGAGATCATGGTCAAAGGCCCCGGCCCGGGCCGCGAGTCCGCGATTCGAGCGGTGGCAGCTGCAGGGCTGGAAATCCGCAGTATTCGCGACGTGACTCCGATTCCGCACAACGGTTGCCGCCCTCCGAAGCGGCGTCGAGTCTGAGAGTCAAGGAGAGGTTACATTGGCACGGTATCGAGGCCCCGTTTGTCGCCTATGCCGGCGTGAAGGCATGAAGCTATTCCTCAAGGGTGAGCGCTGCTTCAAGGAGAAGTGCGCCATCGAACGGCGGAACGTCCCGCCAGGACAGCACGGAGCGCGTCGCCGCAAGGTGCAGAACTATGGTCTACAGCTCAGGGAGAAGCAGAAGCTGCGCCGGGCCTACGGACTGCTTGAAGGCCAGTTCCGTCGTACGTTCGACCTGGCCGCCCGCAGCCGGGGCGTGACCGGTGAGAACCTCCTGCGGCTGCTCGAGCAACGGCTCGACAACGTCGCCTTCTCGCTCGGGTTTGCGACCTCGCGCAACCAGGCTCGTCAGCTGGTGCGTCACGGTCACCTCGATGTTGATGGCAGGCGCGTGAACATCCCGTCCTTCCAGGTGCGCCCGGGCATGGTGATCTCGGTGCGCGAGAAGAGCCGCAAGAACGAGCGGATCCGCGAGGCGATGGAGTTCGCACAGGGTCGTGGCATCCCGCCATGGCTCGAGCTGGACATCGAGAGCTTTACCGGCAAGGTCGTCGAGCGGCCGACTCGCGAGGACATCCGGATCCCGATCCAGGAGCAGCTCATCGTCGAGCTGTACTCGCGCTGAGCGTGGAGGGCGTATGATCTGGCAGAACTTCCAGCGTCCCCCACAGGTGCAGGTCGACGAGGAGAGCTCGACCGACGTTTTCGGCCGCTTCGTCGCTCAGCCGTTCGAGCGCGGGTGGGGAACCACCGTCGGCAACGCGCTGCGACGGGCCCTGCTGTCGTCGATTCCTGGAGCCGCGATCACCGCGGTCAAGATCGAAGGGGCCGACCACGAGTTCTCGGCGGTTCCCGGTGTGGTCGAGGATGTTACCGACATCATCTTGAACCTGAAGAAGATCCCCTTGGTTCTCCATGGCGAGGGCGCGGTCTTCGTGTCGCTCGAAGCCAAGGGGCCCGGCGAGGTGACGGCAGGTCAGTTTACGACCACCCATCAGCTCGAGGTGACCGACCCTGACGTGCATATCGCAACGCTGTCGGCAGACGGTAAGCTGAGCATGGCGGTGCGGGTCGCGGTCGGCCGCGGCTATGTGGCCGCCGAGGACAACCAGACCGAGGATCTCGATCTTGGCTTCATCCCGATCGATTCCGCCCACTCGCCCGTGAGAAGGGCGAACTTCCGGGTCGAGATGGCCCGCCTCGGCCAGATGACGAACTACGAACGCCTTGTGGTCGAGGTCTGGACCAATGGCACTGTGACCGCGGAGGACGCGCTCGGTCAGGCGGCACAGCTGGTCCAGGGCCACATGGATATCTACGCCAACATCGGCGGTTTCGCAGCTGCCGAGGGAGCTGTCGAGGTCGGCGAGAAGGCACACCCTGAGCCCAGCGGCGAGAGCATCCTCGATCGCGAGATCGAGAGCTTGGAGCTGTCCATCAGGTCGCTGAACTGCTTGAAGAACGCGAACGTCAAGACCCTTCGCGACCTGGTGCGCAGGACGGAGAAGGACATGATCGAGATCCGCAACTTCGGCGAGAAGTCGCTGAAGGAAGTGCGGGAGAAGCTCGAAGCACTGGGCCTCGGCTTTGGCATGAAGCTGGACCTGTAGGGACGACGGAGAAACGGCAATGCGACATCGAGTTCACGGACGGAAGCTGGGGCGTACGACCGCCCACCGCAAGGCGCTCTTCCGGAACCAGCTCACGGCACTGTTCACGCACGAGCGGATCGTCACCACCGTGGCCAAGGCGAAGGAGCTTCGCCCGTTGGCCGAGCGGATGGTCACGCTGGCCCGGACCGGCAGCCTGCCCGCGCGGCGCAGGGTGCTCACGATGGTGCCCGACAAGCAGGTAGTGAAGCGGCTGTTCGACGAGGTTGCTCCTCGCTTCGTGGACCGACCAGGCGGCTACACACGGATCGTGCGCATCGGCAAGCGCCACGGCGATGGCGCCGAGCTCGCGCTGATCGAGTTCGTAGACTATAAGCCGCCGAAGAAGGGGCAGGGCGGGGAGGACTCCGGGAAGCCTTCCCTGATGGACCGTGCCCGCGGCATGTTCGGCGCCCGCAAGGGCGAGGCTGGTGGCGAAGCCGAGGCCCCGGTGGAGACGGCCGAGGAGCCGGCTGAGGATGCGGAGGTGGTCGAGACGGCCCAGGAACAGGAACCGGTTGAGGCCACACCTGCCGAGGCCGGCGAAGAGGAAGCCCCGGTCGAGGATGAGAGTGCCGACGCCGAGGAGAAGCCCGCTTCCGACTGAGGCCGGCACGTTACACGAGGTTCGACCCGGACGCCGCGCTCACGCGCGGCGTTCTTCTTGTTCGAGCAGTGAGCGGAAGGTGATGTCCTCCAGGGAGGTACGCTCCGCTTCCACCGCCTGGTCGAGAGCCGCACGCAGACGATCCATCAGATCGGCGTCCCCGTCGATCGGTGCGGCGGCCTGAGCCTCCTCAAGCAGCTTCAAGGTGTGACCGAGGGAAAGACGGTCGGCGTCGAAGACAGGCAGGTAGTGCTCGCGATCGCGCCCGGTGACGGCCACCAGGCCGGCGCCGATCAGGCGATCGAGCAGCGGTTTGGCGACCCGGTGTGTGATTGACAGGTGGTGGGTGAGCTCATCAAGCGTCGGCGGACGCCCCGAGTCTGCGAGGGCGTGGTAGCACTCCGCCAGCAGGGCCAGAGTCGTCATCCGCTCCTCCGGAGGGTGCTCCTCGACGTCGCGGGAGCTCCGCAGCAGGGCGTCGAGGTTCTGGACCCCATAGGATGCCTCGGCGCCGATGATGACCAGTAGCCAGAAGGCGAACAGCGACACCAGGAAGATCACAGCCAGGGCGAGCGAGCCGAAGATGAGGTTGATGTCAGGAAACCGTTTGAGGTAGGCGACGAAACCGCTGCGCAGGATCTGCAAACCGACGGCTGCTGTGATCCCTCCGGTGAGCGCGCTCAGCAGGTGGACCCTGGTGTGTGGAACGAGCCAGTAGACCATGGTCAGGCCGACCAGGGGCAGAACCACCCGGCCGAGTCCGAGCAGCAGCGGTGCCGACGGCGCCCATGCCTGGTGCTGGAGCCAAATGAGACCGGTGGTTCCGAGGCCCACAACCACCGGTCCCCAGAACAGGACCATGGTGAAAGAGAAGAGGCGAACAGCGATCGACCGCCGCGCGGCAACGCCCCAGATCTCATTCAGGGTCGTCTCGATCAGCAGGAACAGCCTGAACACGACCGCGACGAAGACCAGCGTTGCGATGCCTCCCAGCGTTCCGGCACGCCGCACAAACCCGCCCAACGTCTCGGCCACGGTCTCAGACGCGTAAGGCAGGATGACCGTGACCATCTTCACGATCGCTTCGCTATGGGTCGAGAAGAACGAGCGGTACAGGGCTGCCACGGTGGCGAGGAAAGGGACCAGGGCGAGCAGGGTGACGTACGCGAGTGCGGCGGAACGATCCACTCCCCGGTCGGAGATCACGCCCCGGACGGTGAACCATGCCCACCAGCGGAGGCGTCTGCTCACTGGGAGATCGTGACGGTCTGTCCCAGCTCGGGTATTCGACTCTCCCATCCGAACTCCTCGTGCAGGGTATCGGCGAACGCCTGCTGCGCCGCATACTCACCGTGGATCAGGTAGATCTGGGACGGATCCCGCTCGCGCCGTCGCAGCCAGACCAGGAGCTCCTCCGCATCCGCATGGGCGGAGAAGGTTGCCATCGAGGAGATGTGGGCGCGCACCGGCACCCACTGACCGTGGATCTTGACCCTGTCCTCGCCCTCCACCAGTCGCCGCCCTTTGGTGCCTTCGGCCTGGTAACCGACGAAGATCACGGTGTTCGATGGATTGGGGAGACGCAGCTTGAGGTGGTGCAGGATTCTGCCTCCGGTTGCCATACCCGATGCCGAGACGATGATGGCCGGACCCGTGATCCGGTTCAGCTTCTTCGACTCCGCGGAGGTTGGTGTCACCTGCAGGTTCGACGGGAAAATGGGGTTCTGCTGGCGGGAGAAGTACTCCCTCATCTCTGCATCGTGCTCCTCGGTGAAGCGGGTATACAGCGCGGTGGCTTGGATCCCCATCGGGCTGTCGAGCCAGATTGGGAGCTCGGGGATGTCCCCACCTGCCATCAGCTCGTGCAGGATGTACAGAATCTCTTGCGTCCGGTCGACGGCAAAGGCCGGAATCAGGATGACGCCACCGCGCGCGACAGCGGCGCCGATCTCGTCCGCCAGCGCGGCGTAAGGCTCGGCGGGGTCGTGGAGCCGATCGCCGTAGGTGGTCTCGACAAACAGGACATCGGAGCCCGGGTACGGCTCGGGCTCGCGCAGGATCGGAACCCCGTACCTTCCAACATCGCCCGAGAAGTAGACGGTCTTTCTCTGGCCGCCGGCAACCTTGGTCTCAAGCTCGATCGCTGCTGCGCCGAGGATATGCCCCTGCCGGTGGTAGCGGAACTTCACACCCGGGTGCAGCTGGGTCCAGGCACCGAACGGCACGGGCTCGAGCAGCTTGAGCGCCGCACGGGCATCGGCGAGACGGAACAGGGGCAGTGCCGGACGGTGCTTCGAATAGCCCTCCTTGTTGGCGTAGCGGGCCTCCTCCTCCTGCAGGTGGGCCGCGTCCGGCAGCAGCACGCCGAGCAGCGCCCGTGTCGGCGGGGTGCAGTAGACGGGTCCCCGAAAGCCCTGCCGGACAAGCCGCGGCAGGTACCCGGTGTGATCGATGTGTGCGTGGGTCAGGACGACGGCGCCGAGATGATGGGCCGGTGAGGGCAACGGCTTCCAGTTCAGACGACGGTGCTGGGCCGGTCCCTGAAAGAGCCCGCAGTCGACGAGGGCGCGAAAGGCCTTCCACTCCAGCAGGTACTTCGAACCGGTGACACATCGACCGGCTCCGAGCACGGTGACGCGCATGGAAACCTCCGCGGCCAATCCTACAGCACTCGCGACGATGCGGGAGCAGCCTGGACCCGATGGGCGAGAGTCGTGGTGGAAGGGCGAGGAGCGGGTGAGGAGCAGAACCTTGGTGGACGAGAAGGACGTGTGAGCCTAGAATAGAAGTGAAGCAGTGAAACGCACGTCGTGGAGGTTGACGATGACCGCCAAGAAAGAGCAGAGCGTGGAAGAGGCCATCGACCAGGTCGCCGAAGCTTCGGGGTCGGGTCTGGACACCGTAAAGGAGGCGCTGGCCAAGGCGCAACAGGCCATGGAACATGCACGCGTCGCCATGCAGGACACCTACGGAAAGGCGCGCGAGCGGGCGCGCGATGCTGCTGAGCGCAGCCGGGTGTACCTGGAGGACGCGAAGCAGTACCTTGCCGAGGCGCGCGAGCGGTCCACGGTACTGGCGGCCAAAACCCGCGAGCAGGCTGAGGTGCTGTACGCCAAGAGCCGCGAGCAGTACGAGGCGCTGGCCGACAGGAGCCGCGAGCTGTACGGCAAGGTCCGCGACCGTGTCGCCGAGGTCGACTTCAAGCAGCGCGGCGACCAGGTGATGGAGTACATCAAGACCAACCCCGGAAAGTCGGTGCTGATCGCTCTCGCTGCTGGCTTCCTGGTCGGCTACCTGAGCCGGCCGAGGGACTGAGGGGACTGGGCCCACCATGATGACGACTCGGGATGATCTTGAGCTCGAGCCTCTGAAGGAAACCGAGGACGCGCACGATGCTCCACAGGCTCGGCGTCTCGATGCGGACTCCATTCTCGACACACTGGTCCCGGACTCGATCGACTGGCGAGACACCGTCAGACGCCATCCAGCGGTGAGTGTTTTGACGGTCGGCCTGGTTGGCTACCTCGTTGGCAGGACGAAGGGAGCCGCGATCTTGGCCGGGCTGACCGCCGGACTATCCTCGGCCATGATGAGACAGCTTTCCGATGTCTTCGAGGGCGACTTCTTCGAGTTCGAGTAGGAGGGGACGTGCCGTTCTGTCCACTCTGTGGCGCCGAGTACCGCGAAGGGTTCGATCGCTGTCACGACTGTGACGTCGAGCTGGTGGACGAGCTTCCTCCCGAGGAGGATTGGGACCCAACGGACTGGGTGACGGTGGAGGAGGCACACGACGAGACGACGGCCGCGATCATCGAAGGGTTCCTGCTCGAGCGGGGCATGACGGTCAGGGTGTTGAGCCGCCGCGACCGCGACCTCGCGTCCACACTGCGCGGGCTCGGGACGGTGGCCGTGCAGGTGCCGACGGAGGACATGGACCGTGCCCTGGAGGCGTTGGCGGAGCACGACGAGAGCGCCTCGCTCTGGGATCCCGACGATGACGATGGTCCGGACGAGCCCGAGCCCTGACAGGAGCGTCCGGTGGCCGACGACTCAACGGAGGAGACCCTGCTTGACCGAATGATGACGCTCGTCAGGACCACGCTGGACGAGGAGTACGGGCCGGAAGGCTACCAGCAGTGGGGAGAGCGTGCCTTCATGCGGGTCGAGGGCGGTGCAGTGATCTTCTTGGTCGGCAGCCCCATGGGGGCGGATGCGCTCCTCAACGTCCGCTGCTATCCGGTGCGTGACGTCGAACGCCCCGACGCGGATCTCGGGGAGTACCTGGCACGTCTCAACGCGGACCAGCTTTTCGGAGGCTTCTCGATCGACGAGGACTCCGATGTTTGCTTCGACTACAGCATGCTGGGCTCGGCGGTGACAGCGGAGGCGGTCCATCTCGCTGTCGAAGTGGTGGCGAGGGCGTCGACCATGTATGCGCAGGAGATCATCTCCCACTGGGGAGGAGTCACGTCACTCGACAAGCTCCGACAAGAGCTCGACCTCCAGCAGCGTGCACCAGCCGGGCGTCCGGATGACGGGACGCTCAACTGACAGCATGAGCGGCTGCCTCGTGCCGGCGGCCACGAGCCCGACGGCCGAGGCCTAGGCGGATGGACCGCGCGGCCTCACCACGCGCCGCAGGCACCACCGGTCGCTGGGCGAGGCTCACACCGGCACGCTGGCCGCTCGCTCGTCACCTCCTGCTGTGGATGCTGGCGACCATTCTCCTGGTGCTGATCTTGACCAGCGCCCTGGTGCTGCGACACGAAAGCGGCTTTCTGCGTGACGAGCTGCGGACCAGAGCGCGCGGCCTGGCGGCTACGCTGGCATCGACGGCGAGCGAGGACGGGAACCCCGCGCGCGTCCCCCTGGGCGGGTTCACCGAGCTGCGCTCGGCGACCGTGCGAGGGCCCGACGGACGGGTCATCTGGCGGTTTGGTCCTCCGGAAGCCTTACCGGAGGGGGGTCGGGCCGGGCTGGTGGTCGTACGAGAGAGGTCAACGGGCGGAGAGGCCGCACCCTTCGAGGCCGAGGTGGCCCTGTCCACAACGCGCATCCGGTGGCACCTGTTGACCTCGGGGTTGCGCCTGATCATCGGTCTCTCGGTGGCCCTGGCGGCAGCCCTCATCCTGGCTGCGGTGGTAGCGGACCGGATCACGAGGCCGCTGGAGAAGCTGGCCAGCCGCATGGTTGCCTTCCAGCCGGACGCGCCGGCCAAGGAGGCGCCTCCCCTGACAGGTACTCGCGAGATTACCGAGCTGGCAGAGGCGTTCGAGCACATGGCGCGTCGCCTGACCGACCAGCGCCGGGAGCTGATGGAGGCGGTGGCGACACTTGCCGGCGGCGTCGCCCACGACTTCAACAACCTGCTGACCGGCATTCTGCTGCACGCACGGCTTCTGCAGCACGGGCGCGGAGGCGAGGAGGAGTTGGCGGCAATCCGCCGCCTGGCCGAAGAGGGCGTCGATGTCGTCGGCGAGCTCCTGCTGTTCGCGAAGCGGGAAAGCACGCCGCCGCGGGTGGTGGACCTCGGCGCCCTGGTGCGCGCTCAACAGCCAGTCCTGCAGCATCTGGTCCCGGACGGCGTTGCCCTGATGTTCAGCGCCGCGGACGAGACGCTCCCCGTCACCGGGACTCCGGTGGCCCTGCGACGGCTGCTACTGAACCTGGTCCTGAACGCGCGCGACGCGGTGGAGGCGCCCCGCGGGCGGGTCGAGGTCACGGTCGGTCGCTCGGCCGGTCATGCCGTCATCCGCGTCCGCGACAACGGCTCGGGGATCCCGGCCGACCTGCGGGACCATCTGTTCGAGCCGTTCTTCACCCAGCGCCGCGAGGGCCGGGGCTCGGGGCTCGGTCTGGCTGTCGTCTACGCGATCGTCCGCCAACACTCGGGGGAGATAGCGGTCGACTCGGCGCCGGGGGAGGGTACCTGCATATCGGTTCAGCTGCCACTGAGCCCGTCGGACGAGGAAAGCGAGACCGACGAGGGTCAAGGTACTGGCGCGGTACGGGGCCTGCTCGTTGAGGCTGACGGGCGTCGTGCCGCCGCACGGATGGAGATGCTGGCCGAGGCAGGGGTTGAGGCGCGGCATGCCCCTGCGGTGAGCGAGGCCGAGACCTTGCTCGCGCGCTGGCAGCCGGACTTGCTGCTCGTGGTCGAGGCCGGACTGCCCCAGGATCAACTGGAGCAACTGGCCGAGCGAGGGCTGCCAACCCTGATCGTTACCGGCGATGGCGCGGGCGCTGCGGAGGGGGTGCCCGGCGAACACGGGGGCGCGGGCAAGCTCCGGCTTCGTAGCCCTTGGCCGGGCGATGCCGCGGCCCTGAGGCGCCTGCTGGCCGGGCTCGGCAGCGAGTCGTGAGCCCGGGACGGGAGGTGGGTCGCTCCTCCCGGCTGCGGTGGCGCCTGCTCACGAGATCACCCGACAATCGGCTGCTCGCGGCGGTGTGGTTCCGCTTCGGGCGGTCTGTCATCCCGGCGGCCGGTTGATGGTGCGGTGGGGTGTCGTCGCCCGGCGAGGGCTTCGGGTGCTCCTGCTGCTCCTGCTGGCGGCGCTTCCCGTACTGGCGGCCGCGGCCGCCCGGCGCGGCGAGCCAACGCTGGCAACTCTGGCGTCTCCTCTCGCCGCGTTGAGGGGTCTCGGGCGGTTGCTGACGGCTGGCTGGGGCGGGTACGGCATGCCCGTGGCCGCGGGCTTGGGCGGAGTGGCGCTGTTGATAGCCGGGATCCGAGCCTTCCGCGATGGCCCGCGTTCCCGCCCGGTGGTCACGTGGTACCTTCTGGGAACAGCACTCCTGGTCGCCCTTGCCGGCGCAACATCGGGGCTCTGGGTGGTGGCCATCGGCGCGGCCGTCGCGGTTGCGGTCGTCGCCGCTTTCAACCCGGGCAGCTCCCGATCCTCGATGCCGGGCCGCCCGCCCTTGGAGCTGCTGCTTGGAATCCTCGTTCTCGCCGCTGCGATGCGGCTGGTGCTGATCACCGGCCATCCGGTCGGATTCGGGACCCACGGGATTGTCCATCTGAAGCTCTCGGTGGATTTGATCGACCGGCTGCTCGGTGGCGCAGCCGGTTTCGGCCATCCGTTTTCCTGGATGGCCTACCTGGCCGAGCAGCATGGGCCGATGGCGGTGGTCAACGCGCTCGGCTTCGCGGTCTTCGGTGTCGGCTTCGCTCAGGCGAGGCTGACGCAGGCGGTTCTCGGCGTCGCGACGGTGTGGCTCGCCTTCCTCTTCGGACGCCGGCTGTTCGACTCCCGGTTCGGCCTTGTTCTCGCGTTCCTGATTGCCGTGTCGCCGTGGCATGTGGCGATCTCCCGATTCAACGATGCCGAGCACGTGCTGGCACCGCTACAAGCGTTCCTGGCACTTTGGGCGGTGCTGCGGGCAGACCAGGAACGCACGCGGTCGTCCTTCGTCGTGGCCGGTTTCGCGTGTGCACTCGGTTGGTATGTGTACGCCACCAACCAGGCTTTCCTGCTCTGCCTGCTCGGATACTTGGGCTGGCGACTGTTTCGTACTCGTCGAACCGTGGCCCACACCTGGCGGGCTCCTGCGCTGTTCGCGGTTGTCTTCGTTGCTGTGAGCCTGCCCCACGTGGTCACCAGCGTCCGCTCCGGGCACTACCTGCTGATCCGCTCCGGCTACCAGCTCGGCGGGCCGAGCACGAGCGAGACAGACAGGCTGCAGACCGTGTCTCGAGGTCTGAGTGCAACGCTCGGCACGCTCTATGAAGAGGTCAACGACCCCTGGTTCGCAAAGAGCTCGGGCGGCGGTTTGGACGCCATGGTGGCCGCTCTGCTTCCGGCAGGGCTCCTCTGGTGCATGATCGCCGTCGGCGGCGAGCGGTTTCGCGACTCGGCGGTTCTCCTCTTGTTGTGGGCGGGAGTCGCCGTCCTGCCTGCCGTCCTGCTCCCGCACGTCGAGTTCAGGCGGCTGCTGCTTGCCGAGCTGCTTGCGCAAGTGCTAGCGGCCGTCATCCTCACCGAAGCCGGACGGCTGGCAGCTCGCTCTGGTGCCGGACGCCGTGCTTTGCTGGTGGTCGTGCCCTTGGTTGCCGTCGCCTGGGCTGCTGTCGCCACCTTCACGTACTGGGATCGCGTGACCGTATTCGAGAGTCGCACCTCGACCTACTGGGTCCGTCTGGCCGATGATGTCCGCGAGCATCTCGGCAAGGAGGCGGTCGTGGACGTCGTTCCTGCCGACGGTGACCAGACCCGCGAGCATCTTGCCGCCATCCGGCTCGGTGCCTTCGACCGGCTCCGGGCTCTAGCACGGCAGGGAGTTCCGATGGCACAGGCGGTACGGGTCGTGCCCGTGCAGTACCTCAGGACGGCCATCAGGGCCGAGCTGTCGGCTGGCAGATCGGTGAGAGTGGAGTTGGCAGGGTACCTGGCAAGAGACAACCAGGTGGCGGACAGAGTTGCACGGGTCGTCCAGTCGTTGGATCCGAAGGCCCGCCGGCAGTCTTTCGTCGATCGGTATTGGAGGGTCGCGCTGGTCGCATGGACCGTCGCTCCCGTGTTGTCTGGAGCCGGGACCCTCCCGCCATGAACAGCCGCGCTCGCGGCGCAGAGACCGACAGCCTTCGCACCCGGGACCGGGAACAGGGCGGCTGCTACGGAGCCGGCACGGTCCCGGCCGTGAGTGTTGCGAGGTCGACAACGACAACTGTCAGCCGGTAGTCCGGGTTGGGGCCGGCGAGCTTGGTGACACGAGCTTCGGGGTAGCGCCGGAGCGCTTCCTGCAGATCCGCGATGGTCTTCGGCTGCTCCTTGCCGTGGACCACGGTCTGGAAGAGGAACACGACGCGCTTCCAGTCTTTGACGGACATGAGGGGACGGATGAGGGGCCGCAGCTTGCTCCAGGTGTACCACGGTGTGTACGGCAGGGAGGCAAGGCCGACGGCCGGGTTGTCGAGGAGCCGGGCGAAGGGCGCGATGCCGTTGTCGCCGGGAATCCACGCGACGGGAAAGCGGTCCTTCTCGGCGAGTGTATCGAGCAGGAGGTAGGTGGTCATTCCGGAGAGGTAGGGGTGGGACGGATCGAGCACGGCGATCGTCCCGGGCTCGAGGTACGGTCGGAGTGAGCGCATGCTGACCTCGATGCCCGGGGTCCCTGCCCGGTAGTTGGCTCCGGAGAACCACAGGTAGGACTGGAAGGCGGCCAAACACGCGAAAGCTGCTACTGCAAATGCACAGACGACGAGACGGAGGAACTTTCGGCGAGGCGTTGACCACCGCCAGAGGACGGAGAAGCCGACCCCGGCCAGGACCAGCAGAGCAGGGTACAGGGTGGCGGCACGCTTGACGTAGCCCTCCGCCGATAGAATCGACGGCAGCGCGGCGACAAATGCCCAGGCGGCGATGACTCGGGCGTGACGCAGCGTGGGCACGACAAGCGCGAGCCCGATACCGAGCAGAGCGAACGGGAGGGCGGCCCAGTTGAGTGATCTCTCGAGATAGTGCGGAGCGGTCGGTAGGAACGTCTGGTGGAAGAGGTTCGGGACCCGGTAGAACAGACCCTCGAGGAGCTCGATCACGTTGTGACAGCTCAGGTGCGCAACGCGCAGCAGGGTGTCCCAGATGGTGGTTGCCGGAGCCGCGTCCCACGACGTACGGTTGCCGAACTCGTGCAGGAGGTTCGGGACTCGCCAGCGGTGCAAGGCGATCAGCCATGGCAGAGGGATCGATGCCGCCCACAGGAGGAGGCCCGATGCAACGGCGAGCGGTGGCTTGACCCCCAAGCGTCTGATGCGGGCAGAGCGGCACAGGTAGGCGCCCCCGAATACGACCACCGGGATCAGGACGGCGCTCTGTCCCGAAGGGTAGGTCTGCCAGGTGACGCCCATAGCGAGCGCGAGCAGGGCGAAGTCGACCGGACGCCGGCGTTCGACGGCGCGAAACAGGGTGAGGCAAACCAGCAGCGGAGCCCAGAGGGTCGAGGCGTGCGGATGGACATCGCTGCGGCCCCAGCCGATCTGCAACGGGTCCAAGACCAGGAACGAGGTCGCGAGCAGCGCAGCCGGGCGGCCTCCGGCCCGGCGGGCGACTGCGTACAGCAGGGGTACCGAGGTCAGCGACACCAGTGCGGCGGCGACCCGGATCGCGAGCACCGTTGAACCGAGCAGATGGGTGGTCAGCCAGACCGGCAGGTAGAAGGCGAGGTGGAGCGGCGCCCACGGACCGTTCTTGCCGGCATCGGCCAGCCACATGCCGTGCAGGCTGGTGGCGCCGACATAGTACGGTGCCAGCTCGCCCTCGAAGTAGTTCATGATGCGGCCCAACTCGTAGAATCGGAACAACGCGGCTACGAGCATCAGGAGCAGCAGAAGCAGGATATCGGTCCGCGCCCACGGCGTCGGCCGCACGCCGGCGCTCTTCCACACAGCGGTGGCGTGCCTGGAGGCCCGGACGAGTCCCCAGACGGCGAGCGCCCCTGCCAGGAGCCAGATCGTACCGCCGACTTTCGGATCCTTGAGAACTAATGCCGCCTGGGCCCAGGTGCCGACGGCCAGAGCGGACAAGAGCCACCGCGTCGGCGGGTACCGACCGGCCGCCCTTCCCAGGGCGGCCCACCCGATGAGCGCGGTCAGGACGGCGGCGATTCCGACCGTGAGCCAACCCAGGTGGGAGGCGATCACGGTTCCCCCCGCGGTCAGCCCGCCCATCAAGGAAGCCGCCGGCGCCCAGATCTCGCGTCCGGTCGCCTGGTCGTGGGCCGCCACGGCCACGAAAAGGGCACTCACGCCGAAGAAGGCGCCGGTGACCAGCAGTCCCGCCCCCCGCTTCACGGCGGACATCGTACATGATCCCTTGCAACCGGGGACGTTCAGGCTACAGTTGAGACGTGTGGGAAGGCAGTACCTCCCGCCGGCGCCTCCTGGCCTGGGCCGCGCTGCTGGCGCTCAGCCTGGGCCTTCACCTGTGGCGGCTGGGCGAACGATCGTTCCATCATGACGAGGCCATTCATGCCTCGCTCTCCTTCAACCTCGCCCGACAAGGGGAGTATCGTTACGATCCGACCTATCACGGCCCGCTGCTCTACGCTCTGACCGCGGCCGGGTTCACGGTCCTCGGCGACTCCGATTTCACCGCCCGTCTTCCGATCGCGCTCGCCGGCGTGCTCCTGCTGGGCGTGGCGTGGAGCCTGCGGCGCGAGATCGGCGAGGCGGCGGCGTGGTGGACGGGGTTGCTGGTCACCCTGTCGCCGGTCTTTCTCTACTACGGCCGTTTCCTGCGCATGGACGTCCTGGCTGTCCTGATGGTGACGGCGGCGTTGGTGGCATTCCTGCGGCTCGTGCACGGCGCATCCAGGTCCTGGGTATGGCTCGGGGTGTGGGCGGGGCTCGCCTTTGCCACCAAGGAGACAGCGTACGTGACGGTCGTGCTCCTCGGTCTCACGACCGTTGTCGTGGCGGCTCGCAAAGGCCTGGTCGAGCCGGCCTCGGAGGGCGGTAGGTGGCTCCTCGAACACCGATGGGGCGTCGCCGCTTCGCTGCTGGCGGCGGTCGCCGTGGCGGTGCCGTTGTACACGGTGTTGTTCCGGTGGCCGTCCGACGCGCTGTTCCCGATCAAGGCCGTCTCCTACTGGTGGCACCAGCACAGCATCGAGCGGGTACGGGGTCCGTGGTGGTACCACCTGCCGCGCCTCGTGCAGTACGAGCTGCTGCCGCTCGCGGCGGCGGCGGTGCTGATGCTGCGCAGGCGGAAGAGACGCTCGCTGGAGATTTTCCTGTTCACGTTCGGCGCGCTGTCGATCGCCATGTACTGCTACCTGGGCGAGAAGGTGCCGTGGTTGGAGGTTCACCAGGTGTGGCCGTTCATTCCCCTTGCGGGGATCGAGCTGGCCGAGGTCTTCGGCCGTCCGAGGCGCTGGCCAAGAATGGTGGCGACGGCAGCCCTAGCGATCACCGCCGCAACCGCTGTCACGGCTGCGTTCGTGACCGACGAGATCTCTCCCTCGCTACCGCGGGTCGAGTCACTGGTGTATGTCCAGACCTGCCCGGAAGTGGCCGCGCTGGCACGCGAGGGAGAGCGCCTCGGCAAGGGGGGAGGGACGGTCGCCGCCGTCAGCGGCGAGGCCGCGTGGCCGTTGACCTGGTACTGGCGACACCTGGACATCTGGTGGGATCTTCCGGCTCCAGGCATGCGCCCGCCGCTGGTGGTTTGCGATCCGGGCCAGGAGCCGGAGGTTCGGAGCCGTCTGGGGCCGGCCTATAGTGCCAGGCGGATCCCGTTGCGCGCCTGGTGGGTGCCGGCTGGGACCCACCCGACGTTGCGCGATATCCTGCGCTACCTGGTGACGAGAAAGCCCTGGTCCGCGATCGGGTCGACTGACGTCGTGGTTCTCGAGCGAGGTGCAGCTCCCGCCGCCGCCGTCCGCGATGTCGCGGTACCGGAGGCTCTGAAGGACAGGCTGGGGGTGGTGAGCGCCCGGGTCATCGGCGAGGGCTACCTGCGCTCGCCCCGGGGGCTCGCGGTCTCCACAGCTCGGATGGCGGTAGCCGACACCGGCCTGTCTCGGATCGTATTCTTCGATCGCTCCGGTGCGCCGCTCGGCATTTCCCTGTCAGCGCAGCTGAAGGAGCCCGAGGACGTTGCCTGGCTGCCCGGCGGCGTTCTCGCGGTGGCTGACACGTGGAACCACCGGGTCCTGGTCGCGGACCCCGGCAGCGGCAAGGTGAGACCCCTCCCCCAACCTGATGGTGGTTGGTACGGTCCGCGGTCGGTGGCCGCATCCCCGGCGGGCACGCTCGCCGTGAGCGATACCGGCAACAAGCGGATCGTTATGATCGAGCCCGGCGGCCGACGTCTGTGGACCATCGGCGAGCCCGGCTCGGGGCCCGGCGAGCTCGACGAGCCGGTGGGTTTGGCCTGGATTGGCCGACGCCGGATCGTGGTCTGCGACACCGGCAACCACAGGCTGCAGGTGCTGAGCCCGCGCGGGCGCGTGGAGCGGATCGTGCCGCTTCCCGGGGCCTGGCCGAACCTCTACTCGCGGCCCCAGGTTGCGGTGCTCGGTCCCCGGCGCTGGGTGGCGAGCGACACCCCGAACCGGGCCCTGTGGGTGGTTCAAAACGGTCGTCCGGAGCGGGTGGATCTGGGAGAGCTCGGCATCACGCCCAGCGGGGTGGCGTGGTCCGACCCCGTCCTGTTCGTGGCTGACACCCAGGGCCGCGTGTGGGCGCTGCGACTGGCGCCCCGCCCAGGGAACGCGGCTGCAACACGCCCGGCGTCGCCCGCTCCGTGATTGTCAAAGGTTCTTCAAAGGGCATCTTGCACCCTTGACTGGTGAAAGGCAGGGCCAGAAGATGAAAGGGATGGATAATCACGTCCAGCGGTATACGTTCGTAGACAGGGGCCATGGTGCGAGCCGGCGCGTGCCCGCGGGCGGCGGGTCCGCCCAACGCGGCTTCACGCTGGTGGAGGCGCTGGTGGTCGTCGCACTGCTCGGCATCATCCTCGCCGTTGCTATTCCCAACATGCAACGTGCGCGGGTGCGGGCCCACATGCTGGAGCAGGTGAACGCGTTGCGCCAGGCGACCGCCATCGGCCGCATCAACGCCATCAAGAAGGGCCGCCAGGTCGTGCTCGGGATACCGCTGGGCCACCCCGTGACCCTGACGGAGTGGTTCGACGACAACGGGGACGAGATCTTCCAGCAGGGCACCGAAGAGGTGATTGCCCGATGGCGGATTCCTGACGACATCACCGTCAGTGAGGCGACCGAAGCCGACCACCGGCTCCGCAACGCTTCCGGCAACAAGGTCGTGCGCTTCCGTCGTGACGGGGTGGTGGAGTCCGCGGTGACCGGCGATGACACCGGTCTCGGCGCCCTGGTCCTGACCGACAAGCCGGGCAACCAGCTCCGCATCTCGATCGCTGGCGGCACGGGCACCACCATCGTCGAGATGAAGGACGGCAGCGGCGCATGGACGCGCAAGATCAATTACTGGAGGTACTGATGCGGCAGGAGGCGGGACCCGCCCGGCAGAGGGGTTTTTCTCTGGTCGAAGTCCTGGTCGCGCTGGCGATCCTGGGCTTCGTCGTGCTCGGCATCGTGGGCCTGTTCTCGCGCTCGGTGTTGGAGAACGCCAGCGGCTACGACTACGCTCGCCTGTCTTCGATCGGGCGGCAGGTGGTCGAGGACATCCAGGGCAGGCCGTGGAACGACCCCGCGATCGCTGCCGGCAGTGGCACCTGGACCGCCAACATTCCCGACGGCTTCCAGGTCACGTACGTGATTACGGACTACCGGATCGCAGACTGGAACAGCGTGCTCGGTACCGCGACCTGGCCGACGCCGGCCGCCACGGCGACGCCGCCGCCGGTCGGAACGCCAGCACCGACCCCCGGTCCGAGTACCTTCGCCAACGTCAAGAAGATTACCCTCCACGTGCGCTCGACGCGCGGCGACCTGCTCGGGCGCCGTGACTTCACGGTCACCGCCCTCAAG
>JAJDNH010000041.1 GCA_022340775.1 Acidobacteriota bacterium | reverse complement strand
GGGCGCGCGACAGCGCGACGGCGGAGATGAGGAGGGTGGTGGCAACGCTCGGCGTGGAGCGATGGAGCCAGAAGGGGCGGGACATCGCGGGAGTGCTCAACAAGAACCCGGATGTGGTGAGCTGGTGGGTGGGGCAGGGGGCGCGACGCCGCCTCGAGGATCGAGAGTACGCTCAGAGGTTGGATGACCTTGACCGAGCGTTGGCGGAGGGAGCAAGGACTGTTGGGCAGATCACGGGGAAGAAGCACGTCGGAGATGAGCTGTGACGCGACCTGGCGACCCGGGAGAACAACTTCCCAACTTCCTAAAGCCTGGCACCGATGGATACGAGATCGAGGCTCTCGCGGGCCATGGGTACACGCGGGACGTGACAGGGGCGAGGATTCTCCTTGCGACGGTGGGAGTGGAGCGTTGGCGCCAGAGCCCGCGCGAGCTGGGCAAGGTGCTCGGGAGGCGCGGCGACGCGATCTCCCGATGGGTGCGGTGGGGAGCGGAGCGGCGGATCACGGAGGCGGAGTTTGCGGAGGCACACGATGAGTTGGATCGACAGCTCTCCACCCTGGAAGACGACCAATGAGCCCAAAAGTGCCAAAAGTGTCGGCCCTGGCACCTAAGAATAAGCGTAACACTGGCGGCCGTGCGGTCCAACGCGGCCGCCCGCCTCGCGTTTCCGGCGGTTGCGAGGCCACGAGATGGGATCGGGGGCCTCGAGGCGACCGCCGAACGCCGCTCGGGCCGCTTCGTTCAAACGTGAAGCTGTTCTCTGAGCGCCAAGGGCCGTGGGAACGCCGCATTCTCTGTGTCTCCGGCGCCCGGACGTCTGCTCCGCAGACGCCCGTCGTCACCTGCCTCGGAGCGGGCGAGGATCTCCAGCGGTTCATCGCTCTCACGGCCCGCTCCGGTCAGGCGACGAGGCGCCTCCCTCAGAGGTGAGGCCACAAAGCCGACCGGCGTTCCCGTGGGTTGCCAAGCTCGAGGTTTCCTGCCACCGCGCCGGCATAGAGACTGCGCTCCAGAAGACCTCGAAGCATGGCACGCCCCGTCGAACGCACCCTTCTCTGAGGCGTGCTAAGGCAGCGTTCTCCGGGTGGGCGCGGGGCTAACTTCTGACCTCTATCTGCTTCCTGGGTGGGCGGGGGTCCCCTTACTCCTAACCCTTCACTTCTTGCCCTCTTGGACGGATGGGGGAGCGTTTCCCGTCTTCCGTTTCCCCGGGTAGGCGGCGGCCTCCATCACTCCGTCACCCCGTCACTCCATCACCGGCCGGACTTTCAGGATGGCCCAGGCTATCCGTGCTCCGTGCGGGCGATGATTTCTTCTTGCAGCGCCTCGGAGAGGTCGCAGAAGTAGTCCGAGTAGCCGGCGACGCGGACGATGAGCCCGCGGTAGGCCTCCGGGTCGGCCTGGGCCTTGCGCAGGGTCTCGGCGGTGACGACGTTGAACTGGACGTGGTGGCCGTCGGCCTTGAAGTACGTGCGTACCAGGTTTGCAAGCCGGCCGATGCCCTCTTCGCCCTCCAGCAGCGATGGGGAGAACTTCATGTTGAGCAGCGTGCCGCCGGTCTTGACGTGGTCCATCTTGGCGGCCGAGCTGAACACCGCGGTGGGCCCGCGGCGGTCGGCGCCCTGCACCGGCGAGATCCCCTCGGACAGCGGCATCCCCGCCCGCCGGCCGTCCGCCGTCGCACCGCACACCGAGCCGAAGTAGACGTGGCAGGTGGTCGGCAGCATCTCCAGGCGGTGCACCCCGCCCCGCGCGTCGGGACGGCCGTCGATGAGCTCGAACGCGGCGTCGAATACCCGGCGCATGAGGTCGTCGGCCTCATCGTCGTCATTTCCGTACTTGGGCATGCGGTTGACCAGGCGGGCGCGCAGCGTGTCGGCGCCTTCGAAGTCGGCGTCGAGGGCCGCAACCAGGTCGGCGAGGGGCATCGCGCCGTCTGAGAAGACGTGCGTGCGGATGGCGGCCAGCGCATCGGTGATGGTGCCGATTCCCACCGCCTGGATGAAGGTGTTGTTGTAGCGGGCGCCGCCGGCGTTGTAGTCGCGGCCGTTGGCGATGCAGTCGTCGATGAGGACGGACAGGAACGGCGCCGGCATGTCGGTGGCGTAGAGCCGCCCGACCAGCAGGTTGCCGCGGACCTTGACCTCCAGGAGGTGGGCGAGCTGGCGCTGGAACGCCTCGAAGAGGTCGTCGAAGGTGGCGAAGGAAGCGGGGTCGCCGGTGGCGGGTCCCAGGCGGACCCCGGTGCGGGGGTCGACGCCGTCGTGGAGGGCCAGCTCGAGCACCTTCACCAGGTTGAAGTAGCCGGTGAGGATGTACGCCTCCTTGCCGAAGGCGCCGACCTCGACGCACCCCGAGCAGCCGCCGGCGCGGGCGTCCTCGAGGCTCTTGCCCTGCCGCAGCTGCTCCTCGACCACCGTGTCGGCGTTGAACAGCGAGGGGAACCCGAAGCCCCGGCGAACCACCCGCAGCGCGTGGGCGAGCAGCGCGTCGGGGGTCTTGCGCGACACCTGCACGTTGGAGGAGGGCTGCAGGAGGTGCATCTCCTCGATGATGTCCAGGAGCAGGTGCGAGACCTCGTTGGAGCCGTCCGAGCCGTCGGCGAGGAGCCCGCCGATGTTGATGTTGGCAAAATCGGTGTAGGTGCCGCTCTCGGCGGCGGTGACGCCGACCTTGGGCGGCGCCAGGTGGTTGTTGAACTTCACGAAGAAGCACTCCAGGAGCTCGCGCGCCGAGACCTCGTCGAGGGTGCCGTCGGAAAGTCCCGTCCGGTAGAACGGCAGCAGGTGCTGGTCCAGGTGGCCGGGGTTGAAGGCGTCCCAGCCGTTGAGCTCGGTGATCACGCCGAGGTGGCAGAACCAGTACGACTGCAGCGCCTCCCAGAAGTCGCGCGGCGCGTGGGCCGGGACGTGGCGGCAGACGGCGGCGATGCGCTCGAGCTCGGCGCGCCGTACCGGGTCGTCGGTCTGGGCGGCCAGCTGCTCGGCGAGATCGGCGTGGCGCTCGGCGAACAGGATTGCCGCGTCGCAGGCGATCGCCATGGCGGTCAGCGCCTCGCGCTTGTCGAGCGCATCCGGATCCGTGCCGAAGTCGAGAGCGGCCAGCGCACGTTCGACGTCGACCTTGAAGTCGAGCATCCCGCGCGAGTAGATCTTGCCGTCGAGCACGGTGTGGCCCGGCGCGCGCTGCTCCATGAACTCGGTGAAGACGCCGGCGTCGTAGGCGGCGTGCCACTCCGGGGGGAGGTGCGCCATCATGCGGTCGCGCAGCGACCGGCCGCGCCAGTACGGGATGATTGTCGTCTCGTAGGCCTGGAGGCACTCGGGAGGCACGCGGTACGAAGTCTTGGGCCGCGAGTCGAGGATACGGAGGTCCTCCAGGCTGTGGCAGGTGAGCTCCGGGTAGGTCGGCGTGGCCTTCGGTCTTGGCCCGCGCTCGCCGACGATGAGCTCGCCGTCGCCGATCCAGATCGCCTTGTGCCGGCAGAGGTCTTCGAACGCCCTGGCGCGCATCACGGGGGCCGACCAGCGGCCGAGGTTCTCCTGGTAGAAGCCTGTCATCAGCTCGGCGCGCTCGCACGAGATCGACGGTGCTGCGTCCAGGCTCTCCTGCCGCAGCTGCATGGTCCGTTCGTTCATGACGTCACCCTCCGATGACGGCCGCGATGCCGCCCTCCTCGAGTAGCGCAGCGACCTCCCGCATCCGCTCTGGCGACGGCCGTGGCACGGGCGTCAGGCCGTCCTCCCGTCCGAGACGCGCCGCCTTGCCCGTGCCCGTGCGGTGGTAGGGCAGCAGGCTCACCCGCTCGACCGCCGGCAGCGCCGACGCCAGGGCGGCAACCGCACGCAGGTTGTCGGGGTCGTCGTTGACGCCGGGAATCACCGGGATGCGCAACCAGATCCGCACCCCGAGCCGCGACGCCGCTTCGAGGTTGGCGAGGATCGGGTCCAGGGACACACCGGTGAGCTCCCGGTGGCGCCCCGGGTCGAGATGCTTGAGATCCCACAGCAGCAGGTCCGCCTGCCCCGCGATCGCTGCCGCCACTTCGCGGGAGGCAAACCCGCAGGTATCCACGGCGGTGTGGATCCCCGCCTGCCGGCAGGCATCGAGGCAGGCGGCGAGGAAGGCAGGCTGGAACAACGGCTCGCCTCCCGAGAAGGTCACGCCGCCCCCGCTGGTGTCGTAGGCGAGCCGGTCGCGCAGCACCTCGGCGAGCACCTCCGGGACCGTCCACTCCCGGCCGACGATCTGGCGCGCTTCGGCCGGGCAGGCGTCGAGACAGCGGCCGCAGGCGAGGCAGTCCCCGTCGCCCACCTTCTCTCCGGAGGACAGGGGACCGGCTGGCCTCGGGCAGGCGTTCGTGCACGACCCGCAACCCAGGCAACGTGCGGCGTTGACGATCACCTGCACCTGCGGTGCGATGCCCTCCGGGTTGTGGCACCACGGACAGCTCAGCGGACACCCCTTGAGGAAGACGGTGGTGCGGATTCCCGGGCCGTCGTGGAACGACGCCCTCTGGACGTTGAAGACGATGCCGCGAGGAACCTGGGCAGACCGACTGGACACATGCTCTCCCACACCGCATTCTACGTCGGGCGCGGTTGCGCGTCTTGTGAGACCGGTCTCCTCCGTGGCTCCGGCGGCCGTCTGCTCGCCTACCGACCGCCCCTCTCGCGTCTCCGGTGGTCGCATGGCCACGAAAGGGGATCGAAGAGCTCGGAGCGACCGCCGGAGAGCCTAGCGGGCTGCGGGCGACGCCCGTTTGAGCGCATCTTTTCCTGCGGCTGCTGTGTGTCGTGAGTCACATGTGGCCGGCCGATCGGCATGGGTGCCGAAGAAAACGGTGCCGACAGGCCATTTTCTCCCTTCTCGGGGCTTGACACGGCCCCTGTTTCCGCCTCATTATTGGGTGGTCAGAAGTGGCTCAAAATGGCCTGAAGTGGTTTATGGGTTCCAATCGCACCCGACCATGGGGGCCGAGGGGGTTCGGTGGAGCGCTTTCGTGGGGGTTTTCCGGCAACCGTCGACGCGAAGGGACGCGTCAAGCTGCCGGCGAAGCTCCGCGAACAGCTCGAGGCCGGGTTCGGTCGTGAAGTCTACGTGTGTTCGTTCTTTCCGCACGAGCTTCGATTGTACCCCTTGGTCGTGTGGGAGGTGGTCGAAGAGCGGCTGTTGGCGAAGCCGGGGATGAAGCCGGCGGTTCTCAAGCTCGTAGAGCGTGTCAATTACGGCCAGCAGGTGGACATGGACGATCAGGGGCGGGTGCTGATCCCGGCACTGCTGCGCGAGATGGTGGACGTTGACGGAGAGGTGGTGGTGTCGGGCCGCATCAACCACCTCGCCGTGACCCGTCGTGAGCGGGCGGCCTCCATGCTCGAGCAGGCTTCACTCACCGATGACGAGCTCGAAGAGCTGGCGCAGTTGGAGCTGTAATGGAGGGGGGAGGTGGGCGTTCTTCACGAGCCCGTGCTGTGCGACCGCGTTGTCGCCCTCCTCACCCCCGTCGCCCCGGGCCTGGTTGTCGACGCGACGGTGGGCCTCGGTGGCCACGCCTGCGCCCTGTTGGAGGCCGCACCCGGCTTCCGTCTGCTCGGCCTCGATCGTGACCCCCGCGCCCTCGAGCTGGCGCGCGAGCGACTCCTGCCCTTCGCCGACCGTGTGCATCTCGTCGAGAGCCCTTTCTCGCGGGTTCGCGACGTGCTGGAGCAACTCGGGGAGGAGGCGCCGATTGCCATCCTCGCGGACCTCGGGTGCTCATCGCTACAGCTGGACTCGCCGGAACGCGGTTTCTCCTTCATGGCCGACGGGCCCCTCGACATGCGCATGGGGAAGTCGGGCAGCACGGCGGCGGATCTTGTTAACACCGCCGACGAGGGGGAGCTGATGCGGATTCTGTGGGAGTACGGGGAGGAGCGCAGGTCGAGGGCGATCGCGCGTGCCATTGTCACCCACCGGCAGCGGGCCCCTCTCGAGACTACCCGCGACCTCGTGCAAGTCGTGATTGGTGTCCTTGGCCGCGGGCGGCGCGGTCGCGTGCATCCAGCAACCCGGACGTTCCAGGCCCTGCGGATCGCGGTCAACGACGAGCTCGGCGAGCTGGAGCGGTTCGTAGAGCCGGCGGCCCAGGCGCTGCGCCCCGGCGGCCGCCTCGCCATCATCAGCTTCCACTCGCTCGAAGACCGTATCGTCAAGCACACCATGCGGCGCCTCGAGGGTGTGTGTGTCTGCCCACCGGGCCTTCCCGCATGCTCCTGCGGCGCGCGGCGTGTCTTGAACAGGGTGGGCGCGAAGCCCGTGCGCCCGGAAGAGGCCGAGATTCGCGCCAACCCCCGCGCACGGTCGGCGCGGCTGAGGGTCGCAGAGCGGCTCGAGGACGAGCCGTGATCGAGCTCCCGATCTCACGCCCCTCCAACCGCTACCTGGTTCGGCAGCGCGACCGCCGGTGGCTGCACGTCCTCGGCGGCACGCTGCTCCTGGCAAGCGCCCTGGTGGCCGTCCTGTTCGCGGTCGGCTGGCCGCGACTCAAGGCAACCTCGATCCACTATCGCTTGATCCGTCTGCGTGCCGAGGTCGACCACCTGCAGCAGGTCGAGCGCGGTCTCGCCCTCCAGGTGGAGCGTGAACGAGACCCCGCGCGGCTGGCCCGGCGGGCGAAGGCTCTCGGTCTGGTGCCGCCGAGCCCGGGCGATGCAGAGGTGTTGGCATCCCGGCCACCGGAGCCGCCAGAGTGAGCCGCCGGCGGCTGACCCTGGTGACGGTCGTGCTCGTTGTGGCGGGCCTGGGAGTGGTGGCGCGCGCAGCGCAGGTGATGATCGTGGAGCACGGCCGCTACGAACGCCTGGCGCGGAAACAGCAGCGGCGCACGATCACGGTGCCGAGCCTGCGGGGGGAGATCAGGACCGCCGATGGTTACTTGCTGGCCACCAGCGCCAGCCGAGTGGCAGTGCAGGTGGACACCCACGCCCTGCAGTACCCAAAGCTGTTCGCGGTAGCAGCGGCACCCATCCTCGGCCAGCCCGCGAGCCGAATTGCGAAGAGGCTGGAGAACGGGCCGCGCGCGTTGTGGCTGGCGCAACGTGTCGAGCGGAAGGTCGGCGAGGCGTTACGCCAACTGGCGCCGGGCGCCGTGGTGCTGGTGCCGGACAGCGAGCGTTTGTACCCGCTCCATCGCCTGGCGGCTGCGGTCGTGGGTTTCACGGGAAGAGAAGAGCTTCGGACGGTAGGGCGTTTCGGACTCGAGCAGTCGTACGAGACCCTGCTGGCCGGCGAGCCCGAGCGTTACCTCGCGGTCCGCGACGCCGAGCAGAGGCAGGTACGGCTGCGCCGCCTGCAGCGCGGCCGGCCGGGCTTTGACCTCCAGCTGACCCTCAACGCCCGCCTGCAGGCTGCGTGCGAGGCGGCGCTCAACGATACGGTGGCCTCGAGTGCGGCGCGCGGCGCTGCCGCGGTCGTCCTCGATCCCGCGACGGGGGACATCCTGGCTCTCGCCTCGGTGCCTTCCTTCGACCCTCAGGATCCGGCCGGATCGCCGTCCCGGGACTGGCGGTTGCGGGCGGTACAGGATGCCTACGAGCCGGGTTCGACCGTCAAGCCGTTCGTGGCGGCGGCGGCCCTGGCGGACGGAGCGGTGCGGTGGGGCGAGCGCTTCGACTGTACTCGGCGCGGGATCTCGGTCGCGGGTCACTGGATCCACGACCACGCCGACCCGGGTCGCTACACGCTCGACGGGATCATCACCCACTCCTCAAACGCCGGCATCGTGATGATCGCTGAACGGCTGAATCCCCGGCAGCTATGGCAGACGTTCGATGCCTTCGGGTTCGGGCGCTCACCCCGGGTCGGCCTCGCCGGGGAGGCGTCGGGCCTACTGCCGCCGCCGTCGAGATGGTCCCGCCTCAGTCCGGCCGGCATCTCTCTCGGCCAGGAGCTCACGGTCAGCCCGCTCCAGCTGGCAGTGGCCTACGCGGCGATCGCGAACGGCGGCTGGCTGCTGCAGCCGCGCCTGGTCCAGAGGGCGACCGGCGGGCTGGACGTGTCAAACGGTGAGCCCGGGCGGCGGGCGCGGGTGCTCGACGGCGCTCTCGCCGAACGGCTGCGCAAGATGCTCGAGCACGTCGTGGAGGACGGGACGGGCGCCGAGGCGGCTGTTGCCGGCTACCGCGTTGCCGGCAAGACCGGCACCGCGCAGCGGGCGACCGACGGTCACTTCGATGACGAGCATCACGTTGCCTGGTTTGCCGGCTTCGTGCCCGCGCCGCACCCGCGCGCCGTCATCGTCGTGGCGGTGGACGAGCCGAGCCATGATTACTGGGCTGCCTCGGTGGCGGCCCCGTGCTTCCACAACATCGCCGAAGAGGTCGTGCGATTGCTCGCGATCCCGCCCGCCGCTCCCCGGCTGCGGCTGGCTGGTGGCGGCAGGCGAGGACCTGAGGCGGCGTTATGACGCTCGAGGAGCTCGTCTCGCGTCTCGGCGGCGTGGTCGCCGCCGGCGACCTCTCGGAAGCTGTCGGGGGAATCATCCATGACTCGAGGCGGGTCCGCCCGGGGTGGATCTTCGCGGCCTTCCCGGGCGCGACGGCCCACGGCCTGACCTACCTGGAGGAGGCGCGGAAGCGGGGAGCAGCAGCCGTTCTGACCGATCGGGCGGCGCCGGAGGGCGAGACCCTACCATGGCTGGTGAGCGCTGCGCCGCGCCGTGACGCGGCGGTCGCGGCCTGGGCCCTGGCCGGGGATCCACAGCGAGACCTGACGATGGTGGGGGTCACCGGCACCAACGGCAAGAGCACGGTCGTGCACCTGCTGTCTGAAATCCTGCAGGCGGACGGCCGCGTGACCGGACTTTTCGGGACCCTCGCCTACCGTGTACCAGGTGTCGAGATGGTGGCCGGGCGCACGACTCCCGAGGCCGCCGATCTGGCCCCGCTGCTGGCGAGGCTGGTGGCATCCGGAGGCGAGGCCGCCGTGATGGAGGTCTCCTCGCACGCGATCGCGCTCGAACGTGTCGCGGGCTTGGAGTTTGATGTCGCGGTCCTGACCAACCTGTCGCAGGATCACCTCGACTTCCACCACGATATGGAGTCGTACTTCGCGACCAAGCGCTGGCTCTTCACCGATGGTCTGGCACCAAATGGGCGCCGGGTGCTGCCGCTCGACGAGCCCGCCGGGGAGAGGCTGCTGGCGGAGGAGCGGCAGGGAGACGTGACCTACGGCCTGGCCGGAGGGGAGATCCACGCGGTCGACCCCCGGTTCGGCCTCGACGGCTCCGGGTTCCGGCTGTCCGTCGCCGGCAAGCTCGGCGAGGTGCACCTGCCGCTGATCGGCGAGCACAACCTCCGCAACGCCCTCGCCGCCGCCGCGGCCGCACACGCCCTCGGCGTGCCGACGGGTCCGATCCTACAGGCTCTCTGCGCGGCGCGACCACTGCCGGGGCGGCTCGAGCGGGTAGCGACCGAGCTACCCTTTCCGGTCTACGTCGATTACGCGCATACGCCCGATGGGCTGGCGGCGATGTTGCGATCGCTGCGGCGCATCACAAAGCGGCGGCTGCTGGTGGTGTTCGGTGCCGGGGGTGACCGTGACCCCGGGAAGCGGATACCAATGGGCCGTGCCGTGGGCGGGCTCGCCGACGTCGCGATTGTCACCTCCGACAACCCGCGCTCGGAGGAACCAGAGGCGATCGCCGCCGCCGTAGCCTCGGGGGTAAGGGCCGCCGGCGCCGAGCCTCGTGTGGTGTTGGACCGCCGCGAGGCGATCGCGATGGCGCTGGGAATGGCCGACGATCGCTCTTTGGTGGTCATCGCCGGCAAGGGACACGAGGCGGAGCAGGTCATCGGTGGCCGGCGACTGCCGTTCTGTGACCGGGAGGTGGTCAGCGAGCTCGCCGGGAGGCTGGCGTGAGGATGATCGCGGACGAGCTGGCGCGGACCTTGGGCGGGACCATCGAGGGGGAGAGCCGCGCCGAGATCACCGGTGCTGAGGTCGACTCGAGGCGGCTGCGTGAGGGCGACCTGTTCGTGGCCCTCGAGGGAGAGAGGCTCGACGGCCACGACTTCGTCGCCAACGCCCTGGAGACGGCGGCGGCGGCCCTCGTCCGCGAGGAACGGCAGCTGGCGCCGCCGCCGGCCGGGCGGGCCCTGATCCGGGTCTCCGAGCCATTGGCCGCATACCACGAGCTGGCAACGCTCGAGCGCCGGCGTCGGACGTGGAAGATCGTCGGCATCACCGGCTCCGTCGGCAAGACCACAACCAAGGAGTTCCTCGGCGGCCTGCTCTCGACGCGTTTTCGGGCCGGCGTTTCCGCAGGCAACCGCAACTCGACTCTGGGCCTGCCGGCCCAACTCATCAGCCAGCCCGAGGACACCGAGATCTTCGTCGCCGAGATGGGGATGAATCATCCCGGTGAGCTCGAGGTCCTCGGACGCATCGTTCGCCCCGATGTTCTGCTGTATACCCGGCTGGCGCTGACACATACCGAGTTCCTGTCCGACATGGAGACGTTGGTGCGGGCCAAGGCCGAGCTACTGCCATACCTCAACCCATCCGGATGCCTGATCATCAACCACGAGGACCCGCATCAGGCTGGCTACCCGGAGCTGTCGCCAGCGACGCTGGTGAGGTACGGCGGTGAAGGGTCGGCCGTGCGCATCGAGTCGCTGGAGGATTGGGGTCTGCTGGGGACCACTTTCCGCTTGGTGGTCAACGACGACAGTGCCGAGGTGGAGCTGGCGATCCCTGGCCGGCACCAGGCCGACAACCTGCTTGCGGCCGCGGCTGCCGCAGCGACCCTGGGCCTCTCGGCCGAGGAGATCTCTGTCGCTGCTGGACGCCTCGAGGCGGCGGAGCACCGCGGCCGCGTGTACCGCACGGAAGCCGGGGTGACGGTCGTCGATGACAGCTACAACTCGTCGCCGCTCGCGGTGCGGCGGCTGCTGTCGCTGCTGGCCAAGGTGCAAGGGCGCCGGGTCGCGGTGCTGGGTGAGATGTACGAGCTCGGCGAGCAGGCGGCAGAGGCTCACACAGAGATTGGGCGTGAGGCTGCGGGCAGCTGCGACCTGCTGATTGCCGTCGGAGGTGAGGATGCAACTCGTCTCGCCCAAGCGGCGCTCGACGCCGGCATGGAGGCACCCCTCATCCATCTGATCGGAGATGCGGAGGAGGCTGCGCGTCGGCTGACGCGGGTGGCCGAGCCGGGGGATGTGGTTCTCGTCAAGGGTTCGCGCGGAGTTGGCCTCGACCGTACCGTGGCCTCATTCCTGGAGGGAGGCGCCTGATGCTGTACTGGCTCCTCTTTCCGCTCAAGGACCTTTGGATCGGCTTCAACGTCTTCCGCTACATTACGTTTCGCACCGGCCTGGCGATTGCCACTGCTTTCTTCATCAGTCTGCTTCTCGGTCCGCTGGTGATCAGGCGGTTGGCCGCCCTGCAGATCCGGCAGACGATCCGGCAGGAGGGGCCGGAGCGCCACCTCGCCAAGGCCGGGACCCCGACCATGGGAGGCGCCCTCATTGTTGGGGCCTTTACGGTTGCCACGTTGCTGTGGGCAGATCTCACCAACCCCTACCTGTGGACGGTGGTTCTCGTCACCCTGGCGTATGCGGGTGTCGGCCTCGCCGACGACTGGCTGAAGGTGCGTCACCGGCGCAGCTTGGGCCTGAGTGCCAGGCAGAAGCTGCTGCTCCAGGCGGCGATCGGCCTCGCCGCCGGCTACGTGGTGCGCTCCGTGGCGGCACCGGCACCGCACGCTGGCGCCCTGGCGCTACCGTTCTTCAAGGATGTGCTGCTGCCGTTGGGAGTCCTCTACCTTCCGTTCGTGATGATCGTCCTGATGGGGGCCTCCAACGCCGTGAATCTCACGGACGGGCTGGATGGCCTCGCGATCGGCTCGATGGCCATCGCCACCGCCACCTACACCGTGTTCGTGTACATCGCAGGCCACTCGCGAATCGCCGACTACCTGCGTATCGTGTCGGTTTCCGGCGCAGGCGAGGTGACCGTCTTCACCGGCGCAGTGGTCGGTGCGGCGCTCGGATTCCTGTGGTTCAATTGCCACCCGGCGCAGGTGTTCATGGGTGACGTGGGGTCTCTGGGCCTCGGCGGTGCAATCGGCATCGTGGCCGTGGTCGCCAAGCAGGAGTTGCTGCTGGTTGTCGTGGGCGGGCTGTTCGTGGTCGAGGCACTGTCCGTACTGATCCAGGTGGGCTCCTACCGGTTGCGCGGCAAGCGCGTGTTTCGAATGGCTCCGCTGCACCACCACTTCGAGCTCAAGGGATGGGACGAGACTCAGGTCGTGGTGCGGTTCTGGATCGTAGGCGTGGTCTTCGCCCTGGCCGGGCTGGCCACCCTGAAGTTGAGGTGAGCTTGAGCAACCGCCCTCCATACCGCGTGCTGATCGTCGGCCTGGGCGCCTCGGGTCAGGCGGCAGCTCGTCTGGCGGCGGCCGAGGGCGCGGCGGTGCGGGTGACCGACCAACGTCCGGCAAACGAGCTTGCCGGGATCGTCAACGGTTTGGAACGCCTCGAGGGGGCATTCCTCGGCGGCCATCCGATCGCCTGTTTGGACGGGGTCGACGTGGTGGTGACCAGCCCGGGCGTAGCACCCACGACCGCGATCCTGGCCGAAGCGAGGAGCCGCGGCATCGAGCTCCTGCCGGAGGTCGAGTTTGCGTGGCGTCACCGAACGGATGCGCCTCTGGCTGCAGTCACCGGATCGAACGGCAAGAGCACGGTGACCACGCTGATCGCCGCCATGCTGGCTGCCTCTGGGCTGGCGGCGGTCGCCGGCGGCAACCTCGGTACCCCGGCCTCAGAGCTTGTGCTCAGGGGGGGATGGACCCACTGGGTTCTCGAGGTCTCGAGCTTCCAGACCGAGCTGATGGTCGGTTTCCGGCCGACGGTCGGCGTCTTTCTCAACCTCTCGCAGGACCACCTCGAGCGTCACGCGAGCTTCGACGAATATCTGCGGGCCAAGTTGCAGCTCTTCGCCCACCAGACCAGAGAGGACGCCGCCGTTCTCAACCGTGACGACCCGACGCTGGAAGCGGTCGAGCCGGAGGCCCGCCGCCTCTGGTTCTCCCTTTCCGCAATGGCCGACGGGTGGCTGGACGGCGACACCCTCCGTCTGGGCGGCGAAGGCCTGATTACCGCCGGTGCCGTTGCGCTGGCCGGCCGGCACAACCTCGCCAACGCCTTGGCGGCCAGCCTCGCAGCGCGCGAGCTCGGTGCGGGCATGGAAGGGATGGCGGCGGCGTTAAGTACCTTCCGTGGCCTGCCCCACCGCCACGCCACGGTCCGAGAGTCCGATGGTGTCCGCTGGGTCGACGACAGCAAAGCGACCAACGTTGGCGCCGCGCAGGCAGCGCTTGCGGGCTACAACGCGAAGAGCGTGCACCTGATCCTGGGCGGGCTCGGCAAGGGTCAGGATTTCCGTCCCCTTGCTCCCGAGGTCGAACGCGCCGCACGTGTGGTTTACCTGATCGGCGCCGATGCCGACAAGATCGCCGCAGATCTTGCCGGAACGGCGCCTCTCGAGATGTGCGGCACGCTCGCCGAAGCGGTGACGCGGGCGCGCCGGGCGGCCCGCGCGGGAGAGACCGTTCTGTTGGCGCCGGCTTGCGCCTCGTTCGATCAGTTCGCGAGCTATGCGGCCCGCGGTGATGCGTTTGCCGAGCTCGTTCGCGGGAAGGAGGCCGGATGCCGCTAAAGCAGCGCTTCGACCGCCTCCTGCTGACGGCTGCCGTGGTCGAGACCGTGCTCGGCCTGGCCGTTGTCGCGTCGGCATCGTGGCTCATCGCGGTAGAGCGCTACCACCGGCCTGGAACGTACTTCCTGAGCTGGCAGGCGGCAGCGGCGATGGTCGGCATGGCGGTGCTGGTGGCAGCGATGCACGTTCGAGTCGAGTTGTTCGCTGATGAACGTCTGGGCTGGGTGATGCTCGCTGTGTCGGCCGTGCTGCTCGTCGGCGCGCTGGCCCAAGCGCCGGTGGCTCACACTCACCGGTGGGTTGGAGTCGGAGGTTTGTCGGTCCAGCCCTCAGTGTTGGCAAGAGTGGCGGTCATCGTGCTGGCGTCCGTCCAGCTACGCCGGCTTGCCGACGAGGGTTGGCAGTCGAGGCGGCTGGTGCTCGTCGGCGGCGCGGTTGCAGCAACCGCAGGCCTGATCCTGCTCGAGCCAGATCTCGGCTCGTCGGTGTTGTTGTTGGCCATCGTCGCTGCGATGGCGGTAGTTGCCGGGATTCCGGCAAGGCTGATGGCGGCACCGGCCGTTGCCGGCCTGGTGGCGGTCGTCGCCGCGGTGGCCACGTCGCCGTACCGGCTGGCGCGAGTTCGTGCCTTCTTCGATCCTCAAGCGGCCAGCGCGGCCGCGTGGCAAACTCGGCAGAGCCTGATAGCCATCGGCAGCGGTGGCGTGCTCGGGAGAGGGTACGGTGCCGGCCTGCAGAAGCTGTTCTTTCTGCCCGAGCCCCACACCGACTTCATCTTCGCCATCATCAGCGAGGAGCTGGGCCTGATCGGCGCGCTGACATTCCTGCTGCTGGTCGCAGTGATCGCATGGCGGGGGCTGCGGATCGCGCGGCGGCAGACACAGCCGCACCTTGCGTTGCTCGCCTTCGGCTTGACCTTCGCCTTCGCCCTGCAGAGCCTGCTCCACATGTCGGTTTGCCTGGGGCTGGCGCCGCCCAAGGGGATTCCGTTGCCTCTGGTGAGCTACGGCAAGACCGACCTCGTCGTCTCCCTCGGCTCGCTGGGTTTGTTGCTGAACCTCTCGCGCGAGGTGACGTCGTGAGCCGCACGGTGGTGATCGCGGGCGGTGGCACGGGAGGGCATATCTTCCCGGGGCTCGCGGTGGCGGAGCAGTTGCAGGCGGTGGGTGTCGCGGTGCACTGGCTCGGAGCACGGCGCGGCCTCGAGGCGGAGCTGGTTGGCCAGCGCGGGCTGCCGCTGACGCTGGTCGAGATCGAGGGCATTCACGCACGGGAGCCGGCGGCCGCCGTACGTGCGTTGCTGGCTCTGCCGTCCGCCATCGCAGGAGCTCTGCGCGCCCTCCTCAGAGTCCAGCCGATGGCGATTCTCGGGGTCGGAGGCTATGCATCGGCCGCAGGCGTCCTTGGCGGGGGTATGCTCGGTCTACCGTGGGTGCTGCAGGAGCAGAACGCGATCCCGGGGTGGACGAACCGGCTGCTGGCGCCGTGGGCCGACCTCATCTGCTGCGGTTTTGCCGACGCGGTCGCGGAGTTTCCATCCTTGGACGCGGAGTGGACTGGCAACCCGGTGCGTTCCCAGTTCTTCGACATTGCCGGCCCGGCCCTTCACGAACCGCCGCATCTCCTGATCCTCGGCGGCAGCCAGGGGTCGTTGTTCATCAACCGGGTGCTGCCACGGGCGCTCGCCGAGTTGGCGGCGACCGGCGTCAGGCCGAAAGTGCTGCACCAGGCGGGTGTGCGGTGGGCAGAGGTCGTACGTACGGCCTACGCCGACCTACACCTCGAGGCCGAAGTGCGGGCATTCCTGGCCGAGCCGTGGACCTCGCTTGCCCGTGCGGACCTGATCGTTGCCCGCTCCGGCGCTCTCACGGTGGCAGAGCTGGCCGCTGCCGGTCGCGCAGCGCTGTTGATACCCTTTGCAGCGGCAGCCGGCAACCACCAGGAGCACAACGCTCGCTCGCTGGAGCGCGCTGGCGGCGCCGTCGTGCTGCACGAGCACGACGCGACCCCGGCCCGGGTTGCGGCCGTGCTCGGAGAGCTGATGGCCGAGCCCAACCGGATCGGCGCGATGGCGGAGAACACGCGGTCGTTCGCGCTGCCGGATGCGGCGCGGCGGATCGCCGAAAAGGTGATCGCCGTTGGAGGTGGCGCATGAGGCTCGGCGGCGTGCGGCACCTGCACTTCATGGGTATCGGTGGCGCCGGGATGAGCGCCCTGGCCGAGCTGGCCCTGAGCGAAGGGCTGACGGTCAGCGGCTGCGACCTTCAGGCCACAGGGCGGACGCGGGCGCTCGAGAAGCTGGGTGCGCGGGTTACGGTCGGCCACGATCCACGTCATGTAGACGACGCCGACATCCTCGTGGTGACCTCGGCCGTTGCCGCGGGTCACCCCGAGGTCAACGAGGCGCATCGACTGGGCGTGGCCGTCGTACGCCGGGCCACGCTCCTCGCCGAGGCCATGCGTGGCCATCTGGGTGTGGCGGTGGCGGGGACCCACGGTAAGACCACGACCTCCGCCATGACAGGCTTCGTCCTCACCCAGGCAGGCTGCGATCCGACGGTCGCCATCGGAGGCCACGCCCCCGACCTCGGCGGTCACAGCCGTCACGGCCACGGCGAGCTGATGGTGTGCGAGGCGGACGAGTACGACCGCTCGTTCCTCGAGCTGGCGCCCGCATGGGTGGTCATTACCAACATCGAAGCAGAGCACCTCGACACCTACGGCACCGTGGAGGCGCTCGAGGGTGCATTCGCAGAGCTCGCCGCCCGGGTGCCGTTCTACGGTGCGCTGATCGCCTGCCTCGACGACCCGGGCGCTGCCCGTGTGGCCGCAGCTCATCGGGGGCGGGTCGTGACCTATGGCACCTCGGCAGCGGCGCGGCTGCGCGCGGAGGATCTGCGCGTGACGACCGGTGGGAGCCGGTTCACGGTCCATCGCGAAGGCTCACTCCTGGGAGAGATCGAGCTCGGGCTCCCCGGGGCACACAACGTCCGCAACGCGCTGGCCGCCATCGCGGTCGGCCTCGAGGTTGGTCTGGCGATCGACGACATGGTGCCGGCACTGGCCGAATTCGGAGGCGTCGAGCGTCGGTTCCAGTTGCTCGGAGACCGTGCCGGGATCACGGTCGTGGACGACTACGCGCACCATCCGACCGAGATCCGTGCGCTGGTGGCTGCGGCCCGCGGAAAGTTCCCGGGACGCCGCCTCGTGGTGGCCTTCCAGCCGCACCTATACAGCCGCACGCAGCGTTTCGCGTCGGAGCTCGGCGCTGCGCTTGCCGCCGCCGACTCCACCGTCGTGCTGCCAATCTACCCTGCGCGCGAACGGCCGTTGCCGGGAGTTGACGCGGAGCTCGTGGTCGAGGCGGTGAAGGACTGTGGTGGCGTGGCCCGGTCGGCTTCGTCGCTCGAGGATGCGCTGCGGGAGCTCGAGAGCGAGCTGGAGCGTGGTGACGTGCTGCTGACGGTGGGTGCCGGCGACGTTGACCGAGTCGGCGTGGCGTGGCTCGGAGGTGAAGCGTGAGCACCTTGCCGCCGCCGTTCCCGGTCGTCTTGCGCCGGCCGCGCCAGAAGAGGGTTCGAGCGTGGTTGAGGTGGCTGCCGCTGGGGGCGGCAGTCGTGCTGCCGCTGACCCTGATGTGGCGGGTGCAGGCGGTCCAGATTCAGGCCTGTCCCGCACTCCCAGCCTCGGCGTGTAGCTCCCTGCGGCAGCTGGTGGGCACGCCCGTTGTGCTGCTGGATCTCGGCCGTGTCCGAGACAGCATTCGGGCATGGCCGGGAGTCAAGGCGGTCGAGGTCCGCCTCGAGGTACCGGGCACGGTGCAGGTGACGGCGCATGCCGCCGAGGTCGCGGGCTCGGTCCGCGCAGGCAGCGGCTGGCGCGCAGTGTGCGCGGATGGCCGCATCGGGGCCGCGCTGTCGGAGCCCCAGTCGCCTGTCTTGGCAGGCTTCGGCGCGGATGCCGGAGAGCTTGGCCCGGCGCTCGAAGTTGGTCGTCGCCTCAGGAGGGAGACCGGGCTCGTGGTCCGGCGGCTGCGCCGCATCCTCCCCGACGATCTCGAGGCTCAGCTGTCCGACAGCGCCGGTGGTGCAAGCTATCGAGTTCACGTCGTGCCCGGCGGCAGCGCCGCGGAGCTCGCGTGGTGCCGGATGCTGCGGGGCGGCGGTGCCGGCCCCTGGGCCGACCTGCGCGGAGACATGCGAATGGTGATCGGGGGTGTTCGATGAATGAGCTCGAGCCCCTGGTCGGTATCGATGTTGGGTCGAGCGGCGTCTCGGTCGTGGTGGCTGTGGATGAAGGTGACGAGGTGGTCATCCAGGGGTGCGGCCAGGCCCGGCACGATGCTGCACGCAAGGGGATCATCTCCGATCTCGAAGAGGTTGCCGCCGCAGTGCGAGCCGCCGCCGAGGAGGCCGAGGCCATGTCCTCGCTGCCGGTCGAGCAGGCGGTCGTGGGGATTGGCGGGACGCCGATCCAGGGGGCGCGGGCGACAGCGTCGGTGCCGGTCACGGGCCGCAATCACACGGTGTCCGAGGAGGATCAGCACCGGGCCCTGGCCGCTTGTGCTCGTGTCTCGATCCCTCCCGACTACCGGGTGCTCGACATCGTTCCCTGCGGCTTCGCGCTCGATGGCCAGGGGGGGCTGGCGCGCCCCCTCGGCATGCCGGGCCGTCGGCTCGACGGCTCCGCTTACGTGCTGTACACGCACAAGACCCATGCCGACACCGTCGAGCAGGCAGTGAACCACGCCGGCGTTGCGGTCAGCCGCCTCGTTCATGAGGCGCTGGCCGCCGGCGATGCGGTGCTCTTGCCGGACGAGCGAGACCTCGGTTGTCTGCTGCTCGACGTAGGCTATGGCTCCTCCGAGTGGGCCCTGTTCTCCGAGGGTGGCGTGGTCGCAATCGGAGCGACGCCGGTCGCTGGGCGCGTGTTCACCAATGACATTGCGGTCGTTCTCAAGACAACGACAGTGGCCGCGGAGGATGTCAAGCGCCGTTTCGGTGGAGCGCCCGAGAACGAGAAGATCGACGGCGAGGCGCTCGAGGTACCATCGCTCGGCGGTGAGGGAGTGCTGGTCTACCCCGGACGGTTTGCCGCCGAGATCGTTCACGAGCGGTTGCGGGACCTGCTCGTGCGGGTTCACCGGGCGCTCGTGGAGGACGGCCTCGAGGCGTTGCCGAGGGCGGGCCTCGTGCTCACTGGCGGAGGCTCCCTGCTCGAGGGTATGGTAGAGCTGGCCCAGGAGATTTTTGGTGTTCGGGTGCGTGCCGGTGCTCCGAGGAGCCTCGCCGGGCTGACTGAGCCTGTATCCGGTCCCGAGTGGTCCGTGGCGTGCGGCCTGGTATTGTCGGAGCACCGGAGGCGCCACGATCAGACGGCACTTCGCCAGGGCGGCCAGGCGGGGGTTCTCGCCTGGATCCGTCACGCCCTGGGAGAGTTTTTTGAGCTAGGAGGTGGAACGTGATCGAGTTTGACAACGGCACGGCGAAGGAGGGTCGGCGGCGCGGGTCGACGGAGAGGCAGGATGAGGCAATGATCCTGCTCGATGACGGCATCTCGCCAGCCAAGATCAAGGTCATCGGCGTCGGAGGCGGTGGCTGCAACTCGGTGAACCGGATGATCGAGGCCGGCCTGGGCGGGGTCGAGTTCATCGCGGCCAACACCGATGTACAGGCCCTCGGCCATTCGCAGGCCGCGGTCAAGCTCCAGCTCGGCCAGGAGCTGACCCGGGGTCTCGGCGCCGGCGCCAACCCGGAGGTGGGCCGCAACGCCGCCCTCGAGGAGACGGAGCGCATCTTCGACCTCATCGACGGCGCGGACATGGTCTTCATTACCTGCGGGATGGGTGGTGGCACCGGTACCGGGGCGACTCCGATCATCGCTCAGATGGCGGCCGATGCCGGCGCCTTGACGGTGGCGGTGGTGACCAAGCCGTTCAGCTTCGAAGGATCGAGGCGCCGGAAGGTGGCTGAGGAGGGGATCGCCTCGCTGGCGGAGAATGTCGACACCCTCATCACGATCCCCAATGACCGCCTCCTCAAGTTCGTCGAGCGGACGACGAACTTCACCGAGGCGATGCGGATCGCCGATGACGTCCTGCGCCAGGCCGTGCAGGGCATTGCCGACATCATCACCGTGCCCGGCCTCATCAACCGCGACTTCGCCGACGTGCGCACGGTGATGAAGGGCATGGGCCACGCAATCATGGGCATCGGGCTCGCGTCGGGCGAGCACCGCGCCGTCGAAGCGGCGCAGCAGGCGATTGCCTCGCCGCTGCTCGAGGAAACGTCTATCGAGGGCGCGCGCGGCGTGCTGATCAACATCTCCGGCGGCGATGATCTGACCCTCAACGAGATCAACGAAGCTGCCGAGATCATCACCGAGGGAACCGATCCGCAGGCGCAGATCCTGTTCGGTGCCGTGATCGACCCGGAGCTCGAGGAGAAGATTCAGGTGACGGTGATCGCCACGGGCTTCCGGTCGGAGCAGGAGTCAGCGCAGATTCCCGCCCAACAGCCGGACCTCGGGACCCACCGCGACGAGCTCGAGGCGGCGCAACGACGGGGCAGCCGCTTTTTCATTCCCGGCGGCCCCAACCCGCAGTACGGGATCAACCTCGGCGACAAGGACGAGTATGAGATCCCGGCGATCCTGCGCAAGCAGATGGACTGAGGCAATGAAGACGACTCGGAAGAGCGGGGGACAGATGGTCTGATCCAGCGGTCGGGGGGAACCGTTTCGTGATTCGGGTGCTGCCTGCCGATCCACCTCCCGTCAGGCGGCACCCCTTTTCTTCGCCGCACGGCCACCCCGGGGTTCCGGAAGGCGTTGACTGTTGGCTGGCCGGGTGGTAGAAGCTGGAGTATGAAGACTCGAACAGTCACAACGTTGCTGTCGGCCCTGCTGCTACTGGTTGTGCCTGTACTGGCATCTGCCCAGGGCCGGGCTCCGCTCGACGCCAAGCTCAAGCGCGCTCAGGCCAGAATCGCTAAGGGCCAGAGATTGCTGACGAAAGGGAGCTTCGCAGGGGCCGAGGAGGCGTTTCGTGAGGCGATGAAGCTGCGCCCCGATGTGCCCGGCTCGTACGTCGGCGTCGGTGCCGCACTGGTCGGTCAGAAGAAGTTTGCCGAGGCGATTCCTCTGCTGAAGGAGGCGGAGGAGAAGTTCGTCGGCTTCGAACGCAACCTGCAATCGGCCCAGATGCAGAGTCAGCAGTGGGCGGGCAACCGGGAAAGTGTAGGCATCAGCCACGTCGAGACCACACATCCGGGGGCGGACTACTCGGCCCAGGGCACGCACCGGTCCATGGTCGATTTGATCCAGGAGAGGCTGGCGGCCGACCCGACCCTCAAGCCCAAGAAGTGGAGCGTCGAAGAGCTGTCAGCGATTCCGGCGCAGGTGTTCTACTTCGAGGGCGTCGCCTACCTTCGTAGCGGTGACAGAGCAGCGGGAGTGCGCGCCCTGCGGCAGTGCCTGCTGATCGATCCGAACTACGGTTTGGCCCACTACAACCTGGCGGTTGCCGAGTTCATGGCGGGCCATGCCAAAGAGGCCAAAGGACACCTCGACGCCGCCGTGGCTGCCGGTGTGAAGGCGAACCCGAAGTTCGTCAGCGACGTCGACAAGGCGGTCGAGCGGGCCCAGTAGTCCTGGCCCGCGCTCTCGTCGGCGAGCGGAACAAGACCGGCAAGACGGAGTTCGAGGCGCGCCCCGTGTCGCGTTAGCGTGGCTACCGGGTGAGCTGCTCCACCAGGCGACGGCAGAAGCCTTCAAAGCTACCCGACGAGCAGGCAACGACGACGTCACCTGACTCGAGGAGCGGCAGGATGGTGTTCACCGGATCCTCGCCTCGCGCGGGCAGGCAGACGGCGAGGCCGATCCCCTCGAGATCGCGGGCGAGGCGCGGCAGGTCCAGCCGGTCCTCGGGCTGCAGACGGTCATGGTGGTAGACCGGTGCCATCAGGACCACGTCGGCACCGCTGAACGCTCTGACGTAGGCCTCGTGGAAGAGCGTTCGTCCAGCGGTCAACGAGCGCGGTTCGTAGGCGATGATCAGCCGCCGGCCGGGCCAACGCTCCCGTGCCGCTGCAACCGTTGCGGCGACTGCCGTCGGGTGGTGGGCAAAGTCGTCGACAACGGTAATGCTGCGGACCGTTCCAACCACCTCCAGCCGCCGCTTGACACCCGGGAAGCGGGCCAGGGCGGCCAGAGCATCGCCGGCCGCAACGCCGGCCAAGACAGCGCCGGTAAAGGCCATAGCCGCGTTGTGGAGATTGTGACGGCCGACCAGAGGTACGTGCAGCGTCAGGTCCTCACCGCGCCAACGCAAGCAGGCGCTTGAGCCATCCGGTCCTGACCTCTCGTCGGAGAGCCGGACCTCGTGATCGTCCTCCGGCCCCACTCGGACGAGTGGAGCGGTGGCGTCCCGAACGGCGTCCAGCGTGGTCTGCGAGGAGGCGTTGACGACTACCCGGCCGTGTGGCGGCACCTGCGCCGTTCCGGCGCGAAAGCCGGTCAGAACGGCATCCAACGTCGGATAGATGTCGGCGTGGTCGAACTCGACTGGCCCGAGCAGGAACAGCTGCGGACGGTAGTGGAGAAACTTCGGCCCGCGGTCGAAGAACGCGGTGTTGTACTCGTCACCCTCTATCACCATCCACGGCCCGTGCCCGAGCCGGAACGACCTCTGGCTCCAGCTCAGCATGCCGCCCACGAGGTAGGTCGGATCCATCTGGACGGTTTCGAGCACCCACGCCAGCAGGGCCGAGGTGGTGGTCTTGCCGTGGGTCCCGGCGACGACGATGGCTTCCCGTCCCTCTGCCAGTAGGTAGTGGGCGACGGCCTCGGCCTGTGCCAGGTAGGGCACCCCGCGCCGCAGGACCTCGCGCACCTCCGGGTTGTCGCGTCCGACCGCGTTGCCGATGACGACCCGATCGATCGACGCCGGGATGGCGGCCGGATCGAAGCCCACCCGGACGGGCAACCCGAGCTCCTCGAGGATCGTGCTCATCGGTGGGTAGAGGTGGGAGTCGACGCCTTCGACCCGGTGGCCAGCGAGATGGAGTAGACCCGCGAGGGAGGCCATGGCCGTGCCCCCGATGGGGAGCATGTAGAGGCGCTGCCCTCCCTGGAACGGCTCTTGCAAAACTGTCTCCACGCTGGGGTTGCGGCGGCCGCCGTGAACCCCTAAGATGATCCGCGTTCGTGCGGAGGATACCACGAAGGAGGATGCGAGATGTTGAAGGTTCTTCGCTACCTGGCGCTTGCCGGCGTGCTGATGGTGCCGTCGTTGACGGCGGTCGCCCAGGTGGGTCGCGCTTCGGGTGCCAAGCTCGATGTTCCGCAGAAGGTTAAGGACTTCGGGACCGTTCCCCAGGGGAAGGTCATCGAGGCGAACTTCGAGCTCGCCAACGAAGGCACCGATGTCCTCGAGATCAAGGCCGTGCGCCCGACCTGCGGCTGCACGGTCGTTGACTTCGACCGCAAGGTGGAACCGGGAAAGAAGGGCGTCATCAAGGCCAAGGTGGACACCTCCGAGTTCACCGGTCCGATCACGAAGTCAATGCTCGTGATGACCAATGACCCCAACGACCCAACAACGACACTGGTCGTCAAGGCGACGGTACGGCCTTACTTGGAGGTCCTGCCGCGGCCCTTGGTGCATGTCTATGCAGTGCAGGGGGAGGCCGTCAACAACGACGTCACGCTGGTTGCCGACGAAAATCGGGACTTCAAGGTCACGAAGGTGGAGGCGAGTGTCCCCTTCATCGCGGCCTCGGTGAAGAAGCTCGAGAAGAACGAGCTCGTGCCAGACAAGGGCGAGACTCAGTACGACATCAACATCAAGCTCAACCCCGATGCTCCGGTCGGACCGGTCAATGGGATGGTCACGGTTCATACCGACTACCCGCAGGCGCCGGAGGTCAAGGTCAGGGTGTTCGGGGTCGTGCGCTCGCTGGTCCACGTTACACCCGGCAACATCCAGTTCGGGACGGTCGAGAGCAAGGTCAAGCCGGGCCGCAATGTGATCGTCGTCAACAACCAGGCCAAGCCGGTCCACGTGACGGGCGCCAAGATCGACGATGATGCGTTCTCGGTCGAGGTGCTTCCGATCGAGGCGGGCAAGCGCTATCAGGTCACGATCACCGTCAAGCCCGAAGCGCCGGCCGGTCTCCACAAGACGACGCTTCACATCCACACTGACGACGCCCAGTTCAAGGACATGCAGGTGCCGGTGGCGGCCAACCTCAAGTGAGCTGCGAGCCCGGGCGGTCGAGATAGGCTGCCGGCGACGGTGCGGCGGGGTCCTCTCGGGGATCCTGCCGCAGTGCTCTTTTCAGGCCCGGCGTCCATGAGCGGGTGCAGCGGGTGGCGAAGAAGCGGTGCAGATGGAGTATTCGGTAAGATAAGCCGATGATGGCTGTGAAGGCCCTCGACTGGGACGACGACGCGCTGTTGTTGCTCGACCAGCGGCAGCTGCCGGTGCGCACGGCGTGGATTCGCTGCTTGACCGCCGACGATGTGGCAGCCGCCATCTCCCAGCTGGTGGTGCGCGGAGCCCCCGCCATCGGGGTCGCTGCTGCGTATGGCCTGGCCCTCGCGGCCCGGGGAAACCCAGAGCTCGCGGGGATCGAAAGGGCTGCTGCCGACCTTGTGGCGGCACGACCGACCGCGGTCAACCTGGCGTGGGCCGTGCGCCGGTTGCTGACCCGCGTGCGTGATCTACCTGCAGAGGAGAGAGCGGAAGCGGCCCTCGCCGAGGCGCGCGCCGTTCAAGCCGAGGATGAGGACGCTTGCCTGCGGATGGCCAGGAACGGGGCCGGCCTCTTTGGGGAGGACCGGGTCGAGATCCTGACTCACTGCAACACGGGCGCTCTGGCCACTGCCGGGATCGGGACCGCACTCGGCGTTGTCCGAGAGGTTTTCTCCCGAGGACGCCTGGCCCGCCTATGGATGTGTGAGGCGCGGCCGGTACAGCAGGGTGCCAGGCTGACCGCCTGGGAGGCCGAGAGAGAAGGCCTGCCGGCGACCCTGATCTGTGACACGGCCGCCGGCGTCGTGCTCTCGCAGCGGCCGATCGCGGCGGTCATCGTGGGCGCCGATCGGATCGCAGCAGATGGGAGCACGGCCAACAAGGTTGGGACCTACCAACTGGCCGTGCTCGCCGCCCGACACGGTGTTCCGTTCTACGTTGTCGCGCCGACCTCGACCGTCGACCTCGATCTCCCCGACGGGTCGTCGATCCCGATCGAGGAGCGAGACGCCGACGAGGTCCGGCGGGTGCGTGGCCTGCAGGTGGCACCGCCTACGATCGAGGTATTCAACCCGGCCTTCGACGTGACTCCACCGGACCTTGTCACCGCCATCATCACCGAGGGTGGCGTCGCCCGTGCGCCGTTGGCGGACGGGCTGCGCGCCCTGTGCGGGAAGGTGTGAGCCGTGAGGGCCGGCCGTACGCTGGGTATCGAGACCTCGTGCGACGAGACGTCGGTTGCGGTTCTCGACGGCGAGGGTCGGATCGAGGTCAACCTGCTTTCGAGCCAGGTGGCGGCGCACGCGCCCTTCGGCGGTGTGGTACCGGAGCTGGCGTCGCGGGAGCACCTGAGGGTCCTGCCGACGCTCGCAGCCGCTGCGCTCAACCGGGCCGGAGGGCCGACCGAGCTGGTGGCGGTAACCGGAGGACCGGGCTTGATCGGTGCCCTGCTCGTCGGCGTACGCTTCGCATCGGCGTTTGCCTGGGGCCGGGGCCTACCCCTGGTCGCCGTCGATCATCTGGAAGGACACCTGGCATCGTCGTTTCTCGACCTCGGAGGCGGGCCGGCGCGTGAGATGCCGGCTCGGGTCCTGGCCCTCGTCGCCTCCGGCGGCCACTCCAACTGGTACCTGCTGCGGGATGGCCAGGCCGAGCGCTGCTGCCGGACCCGGGACGACGCCGCGGGGGAGGCGTTCGACAAGGTGGCGCAGGCGCTGGGTTTGCCCTACCCCGGCGGCCCGGTGGTCGACCGGCTGGCGCGAAACGGCGATCCGAGGGCGGTGGCGCTGCCGCGCCCGCGTCTCAAGGACAGCCCGCTCGACTTCTCCTTTTCGGGGCTGAAGTCGGCAACGATCCGGCACATCCGAGCGGAGGCCCTGCAGGCCGGTGGTGACGGCGAGCCCTCGCCGGAGGTCTGCGACCTGCTCGCCTCCTTCGAGACGGCGGTCGTCGACCACCTGCTGCAGCCACTCGAGGAGTTGGCGGTCCGGCACCGGCCGGAGCTGCTGACCGCTTCCGGCGGCGTAGCGGCGAACACGCTCCTGCGGCGCCGCCTCGAGCGAGCCGGCGAGGAGCTCGGCGTGGAGGTGTTGTTGGCGCCGCGGCCCTTGACGACGGACAACGCGGCGATGATCGCGCGGGCGGGCCAGCTCGCGTTTCACAGGGGCGAGCGTGACGATCCGCGGCGGCTGGATGCCCGCGCCAGCCGCAAGTGGCAGCCGCCGGGCATGCGCAGGGCATCATGAACACCGCCAAGGTCCGCAACTTTTCGATCATCGCCCACATCGACCACGGTAAGTCGACGTTGGCCGATCGCATTCTGGAGCTGACCGGAGCGGTGTCCGCGCGCGACATGAAAGCACAGCTGCTCGACGACATGGACCTGGAACGCGAGCGGGGGATCACGATCAAAGCGCATGCGGTTTCCCTCACCTATCGGGCACGCGACGGGGAGACCTACACGCTCAACCTGATCGACACGCCTGGCCACGTCGACTTCTCGTACGAGGTCTCGCGCTCGCTGGCGGCTTGCGAGGGGGCGCTGCTGGTGGTGGACGCGACCCAGGGTGTCGAGGCGCAGACTCTGGCCAACGCCTATGTCGCGCTCGAAAACGACCTCGAGATCATCCCGGTTATCAACAAGATCGACCTCCCCTCGGCGGACCCAGAGCGGGTTGCCGAGCAGATCGAACAGGTGGTGGGGCTGCCGGCCGAGGAGGCTCTGCTGGTGTCGGCCAAGACGGGCGAGGGCGTGCCGGAGCTCTTGGAGGCGCTGGTGGCCCGGGTCCCGGCCCCGGCCGGCGGCGACGATGCGCCCCTGCGTGCGATGCTCTTCGACGCCTGGTACGACCCATACCGCGGGGTGTGCTGCCTGATCCGGGTCAAGGAGGGGACGATTCGGCGCAAGCAGCGTATCCGGTTCATGTCGACCGGCACCGCCTTCGAGATCGAGGAGCTGGGCCGGTTCGCGCCCAAACCGACGCCGACCGACGAGCTCCGCCCCGGCGCGGTAGGCTATATGTTCGCGACCATCAAGGAGCTCGACCAGACCCGTGTCGGTGACACCATCACCGACGATCGCCGGCCGGCTCAGGCGGCCCTGCCGGGCTTCAAGGAGATCAAGCCGGTCGTGTTCGCGGGCCTGTACCCGGTGGACTCCGGCGACTACCAGGACCTGCGTGATGCGCTCGATAAGCTGCGTCTCAACGATGCCTCGTTCACCTTCGAGCCCGACACCTCGCAGGCTCTGGGCTTTGGCTTTCGCTGCGGCTACCTGGGGCTGTTGCACATGGAGATCGTCCAGCAGCGCCTCGAGCGCGAGTTCGGGCTCGACCTGATCACCACGGCGCCCAGCGTGCGGTACCGCGTCGTCACGACTTCCGGCGAAGAGGTGTGGGTCGAGAACCCGAAGGACCTCCCGGAGGCTGGGCGGATCGAGACTGTCGCGGAGCCCATGATCGACGCCACGATCCTTACTCACGATGATGCGGTGGGTGCGATTCTCAAGCTCTGCGAGGACCGTCGTGGAGTGCAGAAACGACTCGAGTATGTGGGTCCGCAGCGGGTCCTGATCGAGTACCGTCTGCCGCTGGCCGATGTCGTCCTGGACTTTTATGACCGGCTCAAGAGCGTCTCTCGAGGCTACGCTTCCTTTGACTACCAACTCGTTGGCTACGAGGAGGGGAACCTGGTGAAGCTGGACGTCCTCGTCAACGGCGAGCCGGTGGACGCTCTTTCCGTGATCGTCCATCATGAGAACGCCTACCGGCGTGGCCAGGCTCTGGTGTCGAAGATGAAAGAGGTCATACCCCGGCAACTGTACGAGGTGGTCATCCAGGCGGCGGTCGGCCGGCGGGTGATCTCCCGCGCTGTGGTCAAGGCCCTGCGCAAGAACGTGCTCGCCAAGTGCTACGGTGGCGACGTGACGCGCAAGAAGAAGCTCCTCGAGAAACAGAAGGAAGGCAAGAAGCGCCTCAAGCGGGTGGGTCGCGTGGAGGTCCCCCAGGAAGCGTTCCTGGCCGTTCTCAAGGTGGAGGACTGATGAAGAGATCGGTGACCCGCGAGTACTACGAGGCGATTCTGGTGGCCGTGATCCTGGCCCTGTTCGTCCGCACGTTCTCCTTCGAGAACTTCAAGATTCCGTCCGGATCGATGGAGAACAATCTCCTCGTCGGCGACCACCTGGTGGTCAACAAGTTCATCTACGGGCCACATTTCTCGGACGCGTTGGAACGCCTGCTTCCATACCGCAACCCGAGGCACGGTGATGTCGTGGTGTTCAAGTTCCCAGAGGATCCCCGCCGTGACTTCATCAAGCGGTGCATCGGGCTTCCCGGCGATACCGTGGAGATCCGTGCCAAGAAGCTGTATCTCAATGGCGTCCTGCAGAAGGAGCCGTACGTCGTCCACAAGGACCCGATGGTCTACCCGGACTCGCCCCTGGAGCCGCCGAGCCTACGGTTGCGCGACAACTTCGGCCCGTACACGGTGCCCCCTGGTACCTACTTCTGCCTCGGGGACAACCGTGACAACTCCCTTGACTCGCGCTTCTGGGGCCCGGTGCCGCGCACCTATCTCAAGGGTCGCGCGGTGTTCATCTACTGGTCGTACGAGGCGCCGCACAACGACTGGCGCTGGCAGGGCTTGGGCCATCGACTGCGGCAGCTCTGGGACGTGCTCATCCACTTCCTGACCAAGACGCGCTGGGACCGCACCTTCCACCTGATACGCTGACGGCTGTTGTCGCCGCGGCCGACTGGCAGTAACATAGAAGCAGAGTACGTACTGCCGGGGAGGAGAGCGAGGATGATCCGGTTCCGTGATGAGCGTGGTCAGATCAACGCCGGTTGCTTCATCGCCTTGATCGTGCTCGCGATTGTCGTGGTCATTGCCGTCAAGACCGTGCCGGTGCTGGTCAACATGGGCGACCTGCAAAAGGAGATCGAACTGCTCTCCGAGCGGGCGACGATCTCGGCCTACACCAACACCCGGATCAAGAACCGGATCATGCAGAAAGCCGAAGAACTCCACCTGCCGGTCGCACCGGAGAACGTCGTGGTCAAACGCACCTCACAGTTCATCGACATCACCGTGACCTACGACGTCGACATCCACTACCCGTTCTACACCTACCACTGGCACAAGGTTCACAGAGTCACTGGACGACTGTTCTAGCCCGCATCATTCACTCGCAATCTACTGCGACCGGCGATACGCCAGCCATCGCCGTGCTCTTCGCGTCTCGGTGTCCTCAACATACCCTCCGAGGATGCCTGCGGCACTTCGACGCTCAGATCCCAGCGCTGACAGACATCTCACCAGTCTCGCTACGATCGCTCATGAACGATCCGGGCTGGAGCCCCGGCCGGACAGCCCGTTCGGCTGCTGTCGGAGACAGCTCTTCTCTCTCTTTGCGTGCTGGAGGATGTGCACAGCGCATCCACGCAGAGCGAGTGCAACAGAGCCCATTCGAAGCTCCTGCAACAGTCTCCCAGGCGTTTGGGATGGGCTACGAGGCGCTCGCTCCTTCGGACATCTCCTGAAGGATGCGTTGCGCCGCCGCTGCCGGGTCGTCGGCGCGGGTGACCGGCCGGCCGATGACGAGCACGTCCGCGCCGTCGGCGATGGCCGCCGCCGGTGTGACGATGCGTTTCTGGTCATCACCGGCCGCCCACGCGGGGCGGATGCCCGGGGTCACGATCAGGAACTCAGGCCCGCAGGCTCGGCGGACGAGGGGAGCTTCCTTGGCCGAGGCGACGACGCCGTCCAGGCCGCAGCTTTGGGCCATCCGCGCCCAACGCACCACCAGCTCGTCGGGAGCGATGGGGAGCCCGAGCTCGCTCAGCGCCTGATGATCGAGGCTGGTGAGCACGGTGACTGCGAGCACCTTCGGGGGCTGCGATGTCGCCGCGGAGCGGGCACCCTCGACGGCGGCTCGGAGCATCGCTGCGCCGCCACCGGCATGGACGTTGAACATGTCCGCGCCGGATACCGCGCAGTTGGCAGCTGCTCGGGACACGGTCGCCGGAATGTCGTGCAGCTTGAGGTCGAGGAAGATGCGGCTTCCGAGCTGGCCGACGCGCCGTACGAGGTCCGGCCCATGCGCCGTGAAGCCCTCGAGGCCGACCTTCAGCCAGCCGGCGTGGGGCGCCACGGTTCTTGCCGTGGCCTCGATCCACTCCAAGTCGGTGCCGTCGAGGGCGATGCACAAAGCGCTGCGGACGTCACGCATCCCGAGCCTCCAAGGCGCCGGTGAGAGTCGCGACCCGCTCCACGCCCTGGTCGCGGCAGTAGGCCGCGAGCTCGGCGAGGATCTCCAGCATCACGCCGGGACGCCGGAAGGTCGCCGTTCCCACCTGCACGGCCGTCGCGCCGGCCAGCAGGAAACGAACCACGTCGAGCCCGCTTTCGATCCCACCGAGACCGACCACCGGGAGCTCGGGCAGCGCGAGGTGGACCTCGTACACCATGCGCAGGGCGATCGGCAGGATGGCGGGGCCGGAGAGGCCGCCAAAAGTGCGGGCCAGCTCCGGGAGTCGGCGCAACGGATCGATGGCCATGCCGAGAATGGTGTTGACCAGGGAGACCGCATCGGCTCCGCCGGCCGCCGCGGCGCGCGCTGTTCCCACGAGGTCGGGAGCGTTCGGGGAGAGCTTGACCCACAGGGGCCTGGCGGTAACTACCCGGCAGCGGGCCGTGAGCTCCTCGAGGGTGCGAGGGTCGTGGCCGAACTGGATTCCCCCGGCCGAGACGTTGGGGCACGAGACGTTGAGCTCGTAGCCGGCAATTCCGGCTTCGCTCTCGCAGTGCTCGATGACACGGACATAGTCAGCAGCTGACTCGCCAAAGACGTTGACGATCACGACGGCCCGCCGCTCCCGCAGCGCCGGGAGCTTGTCACGGCAGAACACGTCGACGCCGATGTTCTCGAGCCCGATCGCATTCAGCATGCCGGACGGCGTCTCGGCGATGCGTGGCATCGGGGCCCCCTCTCGCGGCCGCGGGCTCAGCCCCTTCGTCACCACTCCGCCGAGCTTTTCGGGAGGGCAAAAATCATCGAGGTCCAGCCCGTAGCCGAACGTGCCGGAGGCGGCGATGACAGGGTTGGCGAGCCGGAGCGAGCCGACGTTGACGTGAAGATCCGGCGTCAGCATGCGGTCTCCCAGTCGATCAGGCTGCCGTCCACGACGGGACCCTCGCTGCATGTACGAATATGGGCGCCGTCAGAAGTGGGGATGATGCAGCCGAGGCAGACTCCAACCCCACAGGCCATCCGCTCCTCGAGAGCGACGTGCACCGGCACGTCCCACCTCTCTCCGACCTGGGTCGCGGCTCGTAGCATCGGCATCGGGCCGCAAGCCCAGATCGCCGTGTAGCGCCGTCCCTCCGCCAGGCGGTGCTGGAGGGCCTCGGTGACCAGCCCGGCCTCGCCTGCAGTCCCGTCGTCGGTGACCGGGAACAGTTGTCCCCCGGTGGCTTCCGCCGCCGCCCGGCAGCGCTGCGGCTCGATGAGCTCGGCGGCGGTGGCGGCGCCCAGGTACAGGTCGCACCGCGCATCCGTGCCGGCGAGGCGGTGTGCCGCGAACAGGAGTGGCGGGAGGCCGATGCCGCCGGCCACCAGGGCCACCGACCGGGGCGCCGGCAGGCACGGGAAGCCGACGCCCAGCGGGCCAACGATCCGCGCACGGGTTCCCAGGGGGAGCTGCTCCCATAGCGCAGTACCGGGCCCGACGGTCTTGATCATCAGCTCCATCGTCGGCTGAGTGTCGCTCGCACCGGTGCCAGCGATCGAGTAGGCACGGCCCCAGAATGGCCGGTCCCCCTGCTCGGGACGTAGCATCACGAACTGCCCGGGGACCGCCGTCGGGATGGCGGCGTCGAAGGCGAACCGGACCGAGTAGCAGGTCGGTGTGAGGCGACTGCGTTGCGCCAGGGTGGCGGCGAGGTCGGAACGCGTTACCATGGCCGGTGCATTATGCGCGTTTCACGGCTCGTGATCCAGAGCGTCGGAGCCGGCGGGCTGATCGGCCTCCTCGTCTTGGTGTTGCTGCTGCGCCTCAACCCCGAGGTGGAGCCGACCGCCGCACAGCTTGCGCTCGCTTGGCTGGTGTGGTTCTGCTGGGGTGCCCTGGCCTGCGGATCCGTGCTGGCGATTCTCACGGGGGCTGTCGTTGCCCTCGCGGGACGGCGATGGCGGAAGACGCGCGGCCTGTTCATTCCCCTCTCGGCGGCGATCTTCGTCGTCGCGGCCGGGACCAGCCGGCTGAACGCCGATCTCCACCAGGCGTTTCTGTCGGGCAGCGGCCACAGAACGCTCGGCCAGGATGCCGTGAGCTGGCTGGCCGCGGCGGTGCTGGTGATGCTGGCAAACCTGTGGGCCGGACGGAGATCGAGTCATCTGGGGCGGCTGGCCGTCGTCGTCCTGGTGTTCGCGCTACCGCTGCTCCGGCTGGTGTGGCAGCCGACCCCGGGGCCTGGCGAGCACCCGGTCGCCGCGAACCCGCTCGGAGCTCCGTCGCGACCGCTGCTGGTGATTGGTGTCGAGGGTCTGGACGCCAACTTTCTGCTCGCGAACGCAGCCTCGGACCGGTTTCCTAGCCTGCAGCGGTTGGTGAACGAGGGCTCGTGGGGCGTGCTGCACCCCGGGCGTCCGTTCCTGCGACGCTCCCTGTGGACGACGACCGCGACCGGAGCGTACCCGCATCGTCACGGTGTGAAGTCGAGGTGGGCCTGGGAGCTGCCCTCGCTGTTCTCGCAGCCGATCCGGTTGTTGCCCTGGACGCCAGCGGGTTCTGGCTGGCTGCTCCCGTGGGGGCTCACTCACCGCGTGCCAACGCCACCTTCCCTGTTGCCACCCTTGTGGCAGCGGCTACGCGCCGCAGGGGTACCGACGGCGGCAATCGAGTGGCCGGGCGTATGGGCGCCCGGTGTGATCCAGCCCCGCGACCGGCGCGCCCCGGAGGCAGAAGACGTCGATCTCGGAGCCGACTTTCGGAGCTCACTTGAGGCTGTGCTGGAGCCGTTTCCCAGTGACCGCGACGCCATCTGGGCTAGTGTTCTGGACGATCTGGCCGAGCTCCGAACCGCACGGGAGCGCCAGCCACAACTGACAGGAACGGTGTGGGTCTACCTGCGGGCGCTCGGGACCTTCCGTCATCTTCTGCAGCCGCGTGGTGCGGCGGACACGGCCGAGCGCGCGGTCCAGGAGGTGATGCTCGAGCTGTTCGATGCCCAGCTGCACTCTCTGCTGGCGGAGGCCGGACCGGATGCCCTGGTTGTCGTGGTGTCGCCCTACGGTCTCGCTGCCCCGGGGCCGTGGGAGAGGTTGAAACGCCTCCTCGGTGCAGGCGGCAGCTGGCACACCTCGGCGAGGTCGTGTCCGGATGGAATCCTGATCCTGCTTGGCCGTGGCGTCGTTCCCGGCCAGAGGGCGAGGGCGGCCCAGCTGGTCGACGTGACGCCCACGCTGTGCTACCTGCTTCGCCTGCCGGTCGCACAGTCGATGGAGGGCCGCGTCATCTTGGACGCCATCGACCCGCACTACCTGGCGATCACCCCCCTTCGCGTCGTTGATTAGGCCCGCATACCGCGAAGCCCGCCTCTGACGGAGTGATTGAGACCTCCACCCTCCCGGGAAAACGGGAAACGGAAGACGGGAAACGCCCCCCCGCCCGCCCGGTGACGAAGTGACGGAGTGACGGAGTTCCCCACTCGCCAGCAGAACGTAGCTGAAGCACGCTCTAGAGAATGTGACGTTCAAACGGGCGTGCGGTCCTTGAGGTTTCTCTGAAGAGCGCTCAGGAGCCTTAGGCGCCCGCGAGAAACCTCGAGGGGGGCAACCTCGGTCCTTGGCGATGGGAGTATCGGCCCCACGATTGAAGGAGGCGGCTCGAGCAAGCTCCGGCGGTCGCCGTGAAGGCGCTGATCCGTTCTCGTGGTCGTGCGACCGCCGGAGATTGCGAGACGGCTGGGTGCTCTGGCACCCAGACGGCCGCCGGGGTCCGAACGGGCTTCTCCGGCCGGACCTCTAGGGGCTACTTCGCGTCGTACCAGGAGCGGCCGCGGCCGATGTCGACGACCAGGGGGACGTCCAGCCGAACGACCCCTTCCATGACCTCCTTGGCCAGCGTTGCAGTGGCGTCGGCCTGCTCGGCGGGGCTCTCGAGGACCAGCTCATCGTGAACCTGGAGGAGCAGTCGGGCGCCGTCTTCCCCGAGACGGCGGTCGAGAGCGATCATGGCAAGCTTGATGATGTCGGCGGCGGTGCCCTGGATCGGTGCGTTGATGGCCATCCGCTCGGCGGCGGCGCGGACGTTGGCGGAGCTGTGATCGAGGTTGGCGATGCGACGGACGCGACCGAACAGCGTTGTCACCTTGCCGTCTCGGCGCGCCGCGGTCCGCAAGCCATCCATGTACGCTTTGACACCCGGAAAACGCGCGAAGTAGGTGTCGATGAACTCCTGTGCCTGGGCCGGCCCGAGCCCGAGATCACGCCCCAACGAGTACGCTCCCATTCCGTAGATCAGACCGAAGTTCACGGTCTTTGCCGACCTGCGCTCGGAATCGGTGATCGTGTCCTGCGGCTTGCCGAGAACGGCTGCGGCGGTGGCGCGGTGAATGTCCTCACCGCGGCGGAATGCCTCTCGCAGCGTCATATCTCCGGACATGTGGGCGAGCACGCGGAGCTCGATCTGGGAATAGTCGGCCGCGATCAGCATCCATCCGGGACGCGCGACGAAGGCGCGCCGGACCTCACGCCCGAGCTCGCTGCGTACGGGGATGTTCTGCAGGTTCGGATCCGAGGACGACAGGCGCCCGGTGGCGGCAACGGTCTGGTGGAAGCGGGAGTGGATGCGCCCATCGTCCTCCACCTGCTTTGGGAGGGCGTCCACGTAGGTGGACTTGAGCTTCGTCTGCTCGCGGTAGTCGAGGATGAGGGCCGGAAGCGGCAGGCCTCGTTGCGCCAGCTCCTCCAGGACGTCGACACTGGTTGACGGACGTCGAGTCTTGGAGGTACGTCGGAGAACTGGATATCCGAGCCGCTCGAACATCACCTCGCCGAGCTGCTGCGGCGAGTTGATGTTGAAGGTTGTTCCCGCGGTGTCGTAGATTTGGCGTTCGAGCTCGGCAAGAGAGGCTGCGAGGCGGGTAGAGAGGTCCTCGAGGACCTTTGGCTCGAGCAAGATGCCGGTCCGCTCCATCTTCTCCAGCACCGGCACCAGCGGCTGCTCGAGAGAAGTGTAGACCTCGGTCAGCCCTTCCTCTGCCAGCTGCTCGAAAACGGTCTTGCCGGCCGTCTGGAGTAGCACGGCCTTCTCGACCGCGGCACCGGTCTCCGGGTCGTCCGCTGGCGGCGGCGCCGGCAGCACCGTCAGGTGACGGCGGGCGATGGCGTCGAGGCTCATCTCCTCCCCCGGGTTCAGGAGGTAGGCCGCCAGGGAAAGGTCCCGCGGAGCCGCGTGCCAGCCGGCGCCATAATCTCTGAGGGTCCGCAGCAGCTCCTTGCTCGAGTGCACCGAGGTCCGACCATCGATCTGATTGGCCATTGCCGCCATTAGGTCAACTGTTGCCGCCCGGCAAACCCGGACGTGTTTCCCGCTCGCCACCACCGCCAGGCCGTCCTCGAGATAGAGCGCGCCAGGGGTTCCAAGCAAGGCGTCCGGTGAGACCTCGTCCACAGTCCGGTCATCCGCCTCACTATTGGTCAGGTCGAGTGCACCGAGAAGGGAGGTGAACCCCAAGCGACGGTAAAGGCCGGCCAAACCCTCGACATTGGGCTCGGTCCGCGCGAGCGCCTCGACATCGAATGCGATTTGGAGGTCGGTGTGGATGCGAACCAACTCCAGCGAGAGCTCGACTTCGTCGCGGTGCTGTGAGAGGGCGTTGCGCGCCCGTGTCGGCTGCACCTCGTCCAGGTGGGCGTACAATTCGGCTACCGAGCCCCACTCGCCGACCAGCTTCTTGGCGCCCTTCTCTCCAATCCCCGGGCAGCCGGGAACGTTGTCACTGGAGTCTCCCATGAGAGCCAGGACCTCGGCGACCTGGTGCGGCGGCACCCCGAACAGGTCGGTCGCGCCGGCTTCATCCAGGAGACGCTCGTGGCGCGTGTGCCACAGACGTATCCAGGGGTCGCTGACCAGCTGCAGCATGTCCTTGTCGGAGGTCGCAATTACGTACTCCATCGGCACCGTAGCCGCGCGCACAGCGAGCGTGCCGATAACGTCGTCGGCCTCGTAGTCCGGGAGCTCGAGGATCGGGATCTGCATGTGAGTGAGGGCCTCGCGAACGAACGGTATCTGGATCTCGAGCTCGGCCGGCATTGGCTTGCGCTGTGCCTTGTAGCGCTCGTCGAGGCGCGTCCTGAAGGTCTCTCGCCCAACATCGAACGCTACCCCGATATGGGTGGGCTCGAGATCCGACAGGAGGCGGTGGAGCATGCGCAAAAAGCCATAGGCTGCGCCGGTCGGTGTTCCGTCCGGAGCGGTCAGGTTGTCGCGCAGAGCGTAGTGGGCCCGATACAGGTTCGAGTGTCCGTCGATCAGCAGAAGACGCGCCATGCCAACTCCCCGTCCGATCATACAACCGGCGCGGCCGACCCTTCTGGAAGGCGATGCTACTCGCGCCTCGGACCCTCGAGGATCTCGGCGCGCCGGTGGACGTCGGCCGACACCGCGAGGCCGCGGAAGCACGGCGTCAGGAGCGGACACTCCTGCTCGTCTCCCGCATCGTGGGTGCGTTCGTAGAGGATCGGCAAAGCCGCTGCCACCGAGCGGTAAAAGTGGTCCTCACCAATGACCCAGTACAGCTTGGTGCGCCGGAGGAGGTCGATGACGGAGTCGTTGAGGCCGCTCAATGAGACGTCGTAGCCCGCCTCGCGAAGGCGGCCGACCATGCGCGACAGCATCTCCTCGCCCGATGAGTCGATCTCGTTGATCCCGTTGCCGACGATGAGGACATGGCGCAGCTCGGGCATCGCCGACACCCGCTCCAGGATCTGCTCCTCGAGGTAGCTGACATTGGAGAAGAACAGCGAGCCGTTGAAGCGGATGACCGCGACGCGCCGACACAGATCGAGGCCCCAGCGCTCGGCGTTTCGGTATGAGCCGTCGGTGTACCTGGAAAGCAGGGCGACCTTCGGCTTCATGGTCCGAAACAGGTACAAACCGAGCGTCAGGGTGATACCGAGGAAGATCCCCTTCTCGAGGTGGGGGGCAGCGACGAGCGTGGTCACGAACGTGACAATCGAGATCAGGCCGTCGTGCCGTTGGGCGCGCCAGGAGTGGAGGATGGCCTTGAGGTCGACGAGGCCGATCACTGCCACCATGATGATCGCAGCCAGCACCGATTGCGGGAGGTGGAACAGCAGGGGGGTGAGGAACAACAGCGTGATCAGCACGACCACGCTGCCAAACACGCTCGACAGCCCGGTCTCGGCTCCCGCTTGCAGGTTCACCGCCGATCGGGAAAAGGACCCGGAGACCGGGTAGCTCTGAAAGAACGCGCCGACGACGTTGGCCAGTCCCTGGCCAATCAGCTCCTGGTTGGGATCGACTCGTTGGTGGGTCCTGGCCGCCATTGCCTTGGCGATCGAAATGGCCTCCATGAAGCCGAGGATCGAAATGATCACGGCCATCGGCAAGAGAGTGAGAACCGCCCCCGCCTTCAGGTGAGGCATGCGCGGCGACGGGATGCCGCGTGGAATCTCGCCGACAACCGCGCCGCCTCCGGCGAACGTGAGGCGTTGCGGGTCGAACTTACCGTTGCCCAGTTCGAGTCGCCAGCGGCGGCCGTCTCGGGTCGCGCCGGCCGGAGCGTGGCCCTGGGGATAGAATGCAAGTCCTCCGTCGCCGCCCACTACGGCAACGAACACCGTCGATCGCAGCATGCGGCGCAAGGTCGAGGCTCGTTCTGCCTGCTCCCGCGCCTGCAGCTCCAGCAGGGCCGCCTGGTGGCGGAGCTCGAGCGCCTTGAGGGACCCGGCGCCTGCCTGGGACGTCGCTTGCCGGAGCGCCGCCAGCGCCTGACGGTGCTGCTCTTGGAGGTTGCCAGCGCCGGCAAGCGCATCGCCGAGATCCCGTACTGTCTTCCGAACCACAGGATCCCTGATGGCACCCAGGTCGGCCCTCTGGTCGTGGCGGAAGCCGATGAGCCACGACAGGGTGGTAGTCAGCACGACGGCGACCAGGACGTTCGGGATCCGGGGGTTGACCCGCCGCAAGCCGACCATGACGGCGAAAGCCAGGACGGCCATCCCGAGCGTCGGCCAGTGAATGAAGTGGGCGGCGGCCCGGCAGACGCTCCACACCGTTTCATATTGGTGCTTCCCGGCTTCAACCGAGACCCCGAACAGCTTCGAGAGCTGGGATGAGGCGATGATGAGGGCGGCGGCGTTGGTGAAACCGTTGACCACCGGGTGCGACAGCAGGTTGACGACCATCCCGAGGCGGAAGGCACCGAGCAGGAGCTGAAACAGTCCGACGATCAGCGCTAGAGCCAGGGCGTACATGATGAATGCTGCCGAGCCCGTGGTGGCCAGTGGCTGTAAAGCGGTGGCGGTCATCAGCGAGACCACGGCCACCGGGCCGGTGGCAAGCTGGGCGCTGGAGCCGAACAGGGCGGCCACGATCGGAGGCACGAAGGCGGCGTAAAGACCGTAGTAGGCAGGCAACCCAGCCAGCTGCGCGTAGGCCATCGACTGCGGAATCAGCACCAGAGCGACGGTGACCCCGGAGACGAGGTCGGCCCGCAAGCTCGCCCTGGAGAACCTCTCGCGCCAGCGGAGAAACGGGAGCACGCGGGGGATCAGCCGTTCCTGGTTGCCGTTACGCCGAGTGTCCATGCGGCAGCTCCTTGCCTAGATGCACTCGAGGAGTGTCGCGATCTCGTGCAGAACCTCTACCGTGCGGACCACGCCGACAACTTGTCCTTCTCGCGTCACCGGGACCAGGCTGGCGTCGCCTGTTGCCATGATGCGCGCGACCTCGAGCAGGGGCGCGCCGACGTCGACGGCGGCCCCGATCGACCGCATGACGTCGCTGATCGGTCGCTGTGACCTGTCGCCGAGGGCGTTGACAATGGCTGCAGCCTGATCGGCGGGCGGCCGCTTCCCGATCCCGAACATCCGGCGTGGCTGCAGCTCGTCGAGAACCGAGGCCGGATCGAGGCCACCCAGGAGGTCGCGACGGCGCACCAGACCGAGAAGCTGGTAGCTCTCGTTGAACACCAGTACGACACGTGGCAGCGATCCCCGCCCGGCAACGGTGAAGCTCGCCCGTTCAAGCTCGGCGATCGCCTGACGAATGGTGAACCAGTAGGGGATGTGCGGGTACCTGTCCAGGGCGATCATGAGGTCGCCGGCGCTCTTGATAGTCACGGTGTCACCTCGCTGCCGCTGCTCGGGTGGGTCAGATGCTCGATGGTCTCAACAGGGAGGCCGGACCGTCTGGAAACCTCTCCAAGGTTCCCGGAGACAAGCTGGACGAGCCTCCTGACATAGGCCGAGCGGAAGCCGCACAGCGCCTCCTCGAACGGCTCGGTCTCGACGATCTTCCGCCACTCCTCTGCCTCCCGCCGCACCCGCTGCCACCGCATCGCACGCTCGACCGTGAAGAGGATCTGTTCCTTCTTGAACGGCTTGGTGATGTAGTCGAAGACCCCCAGTGAGAGTGCCTCGACAGCGCTCTCGATCGAGCCGAACGCGGTCAGGATGATCAGCTCCTCTTCGCGTTGGTGCTCCTTCAGCCAGCGGAGGAGATCGAGGCCGTCCAGGACGGGCATCTTGAGGTCCGCGATGACCAGGTCGAAGCTGTGCTCCTCGAGGATCGAGGGGACATCGACCGAGCTGCTGGTGGTGGTGATCGCGTACGGCGTCTTCTCCGAGATGATCCTCTGCAGCAGGCGCAGCATGTGGATCTCGTCATCGACGGCGAGGATGCTCTGTTGCATTTTCCTCCTCCAGCTGTGGAACGGCGCCCGCAATAGGCAGCGTGACGGTGAAGGTCGTGCCGGAGACGGCCTGCGGATGGTCGATCTGAGACACGCTTTCGCAAGTGATCTGACCGCCGTACTTGCGGACGATCCCGTAGCACAGCGACAGCCCGAGGCCAGTGCCTTCGTTGACCTTCTTGGTGGTGAAGAACGGGTCGAAGATGTGCGGCCGAACGTGTTCCGGAATCCCGACCCCGGTGTCGGCAACGCTGATCAGCACGGCGCCGTCACGGGTCCGGGCGCCGACGGTCAGGGTGCCGCCGGTTCCCGCCATCGCGGCGACGGCGTTGTTGACGAGGTTGAAGACCACCTGCTGAAACTCGCGTTCGTCTCCCACCACCCGTGGGAGGTCATCGGCGATCTCCATCCTGACGTCGATCTTCCGCGTCATGAGGGTGTTCTTCGCGATCGTCAGGACCTTGTTCAGGCTGCGGCGGATGTCCGCAGTGTCTTCGAGCCCCTCCGTCACCCGCGCGAAACCGAGCAGATCCTCGACCACCTTCTTTGCCAGGTTCGCCTGATGCTCGATCGCCTTGAGGTCCTCGTACTCGGAGGCCGACGGGTCGGTGCGCTCCAGGAGAAGATCCGTGAAGCCCAGGATGACGGCCAACGGGTTGTTGATCTCATGCGCCACGCCGGCGGCCAGGGTGCCGATCGAGGCCAGCTTCTCGGCGTTGTAGATTCTCTGGTCGAGGAGCCGGCTCTCTGTGATGTCGCGGCTGATTCCGAGCACATAGCGGACCTCGCGCCGGTCGTCGCGAATCGGCATGAGCTTGGTGTCGAGCCGGACCTTGACGCTGTCGTAGTGGACGGTGTGCTCGTATGAGATGGTGCGACGCTCCTCCAGTACGCGCTCGATCTGGCGGCGGACGAAGTCGGCGTCGGCCGGACGGAGGAGGGTCGTGAGGGGCTTGCCAATGTACGTTTCCGGGGGCGGCAGCCCTTCCTCGTCGACGAGCCATGGGACTCGGGCGAGGGCGACGAAGAGGTCCACGGTCTTGCGGTTGGCGATAATCACGCGAGTGTCGAGGTCGAGGATGTAGATGAGGTCGCT
>JAJDNH010000034.1 GCA_022340775.1 Acidobacteriota bacterium | reverse complement strand
TCATCCTGCGCAGACGCTGGTACGGGGTCGCGAAGATCCGGTAGGTCTTCGTCACATCCCGTACTCGAACGGCCGGTGTCGCGGAGGTTTCAGTCACCTGCGACAGGATACCTGATCGGGGGGCTGGCCCGGCATCCTCTGTGGCTCCGGCGCCCGGACGTCTGCCCTGCAGACGCCCGTCGTCACCTGCCTCGGAGCGGGGAGTATTCGGAGAATCCTCCGAAGCTCCGGCGGCCGGACGTTCGCGAGGCGAACGCCCACCTCACGTTTCCGGCGGTCGCGAAGCAGCGAGCGGGGGTGAGCGATCCACCGGCGACCGCCGAAAGCCGCTCGGGCCGCCTACCTCAATGCTGAAGCAGATTCTCCCCACGCCAAGGGCCGAGGTTACCCCCCTTGACGTTTCTCGCCAACGCGTACGGCTCGTGAACATCGCTCAGAGAAACAACAAGGACGGTACGCCCGTTTAAACGCACCATTCTCTGGAGCGCGCTACAAGGGAGTTGTCTGGGGCGGACGGGGGCCTCCGTCACTCCGTCACCGGGTGGGCGGGGGTTGCTCCTGCTACTTCTCGCCGATGGCCGCGAGAGCCTCCGGGCTGAGGAACAGCGACGCGTCTCCTGCGACCTTCTTCCAGGTCACGTTGATACGCTTGACGTGGCCGGACTCGTGGCCCTGCGGGTCGATACCAACCGCCAGGACCTTTGCCGGCAAGGTCAGCCCGTCGACCGTTGTCCACGTCAGCACGTAGTAGCGCATCCCCTCGGCGCCGACCTTGGAATACTCGTAGCTGGCCGTGAACTGGGCGCCGAGGATACGGTGCGTTGCCGGATCGACGAACAGCTCCCAGTTGGTGTCCATGACCGGCGAGTAGAAGAAGTTGGGCGGGAAGATCAGCGATGTCTTCAGCGCCGGCTTTCTCTCCCACGTCGTCTTGCTCGGGCTCCCCAGGTGCACGCCTGCCTGGTCCAGGGAGAACGGCAGAAGTAGAGGAAGGAGGAGGCGGTTGAGGGTACCCGCGCCTTGCAGGCCTGTCTGCGGCCGGGTGTCAGGCTTGCCGCCGATGGTGGCCCATGCCGCCTGGCCGTCGAAGCCGATCACGACCTTCGGGTTGAGCTGCAGCCGACGCTGCCCGAAGTTGGCCGGGTTGACCCAGGCCGTGAACTTGCTGTCGTGGGGCACGCCGTCGGAGGTCGTCTCCTCCGCGGTCACGTCGAAGCGGAGGACACCGTTGATCTTGGGCGCCTTAGCGGCCCCGGCGTTGGCGAGGATCGTCTCGAGTAGTTTGCTCTTGGCCGTGTCCGAGGTGGACGGCTTCGAGTCCGCGGCCGCCGCGGCCGCCGTCACGAACAGGCTCAGGACACAGAACAGGGAAAGAAGACGTCTCACGCTGACCTCCGGCTTGGTGGAATGGTGGCGCCGTTTTCCTGCCGCCGTTGACCGTCGCGGCTTCTCGTCACGCCACTCGTGGTAATCGGATCAACCGTCCGGGCCCAGCCGCCTGCGCCCGTTTCTCATCACACCGCGGGAGCTTACCACACCCGCATCCGACTCTTAGGTGACACAGCCTCTGCGCTACGGGGTTCTGGCCGGGACGAAGACGCCGTCGCCGCTGGTGTTGTCGATGACCGAGGCATACGCGGTCACCGGCTGCGCAACGTGATCACCCCTCCAGTCGACGAAATCGATCCTGATGGAGAACACCGGCAGGCTCCCCGGCGAGGGGCTCAGCTTGCTGACGATATTGTCGATCTGGGTCATGCCGTAGGCATATAGGCCCAGCTCGTAGCTTCCGACCTCGACCCCGTTCTCGTTCAGGACGTGGACAACGATCCCGCCGATCGCCTCCGGCGAAGCACTGACGATGCCGACGTTGGTTCGGTAGCCGGCGTCCCCGCGCAACCCGGTCAGAAAGAGCTCACTGACCGGCGTCGAGCTGTCCTGCATCGCCGGCACGTACTGGCCGTAAGTGCCCGGTCCGGTGGTGAACCTGTTGTACGTACGGGATCCGACCACCACCGGGTGGCTCTGGTCGCCGGCGACGTCGACCCGCAGGGCGCCCTTGACGTCGTCCGGCAGGCCGGCGGCGCCGAGAACATCCGGCAGGAAGACGGTACCCAACGCCGGCACCACCTCCTGGGCCAGCGGCGAAGCCGCCGGCACCCCGCCGTTGTCCGTGTTGGCGGGGAAGAACCGGATGGTGGCGGCAACCGAGCTGGAGTTCGGATTGGAGATCCACAGGTCCGTCCGCCAGCTGGTCCCGAAGCTGCCGACCGAGTGGGCAGCCGCCGGCAGGAGGGCAGTGGTCGTTGTGACCAGGTTCAGGGCAGCCGCGGAGCCCGCGCCCGCTGGCGGGGCCAGCATCGCCAGGCCTGAGGCTACCAGAGCCAGGATCCTCAAGAACCGACCGTTCATCGCGATCCTCCCCTGTCCTCCTCCGTATCTAAGTTTCCATGAAAAAAGCATGTTGTGCTATGACCCCCATCACTTTCCGGACCCTGTTCCGCGTCCGAAAAACGGAAGGGCGACCGGTGGCCGCCCCCCGTTCCTCATGGTGGTGTTGGTCGAACCCTGTCCCCCGTCGCCCTAGGGCTCGGTCACCCCCGGGATGAAGATCGCATCGCTGCTGTTGTTGTCGATGACCGAGGCATAGGCGGTCACCGGCTGCGGGACGTTGTCGCCCCTCCAGTCGACGAAGTCGATCTTGACCGAGAAGATGGACATGTCTCCCGTCGGCGGCGGGTTGAGCTGGTCGACGATGTTGTCGACCTGGGTCATGCCGTACGGGTTGAGGCCGAGGCCGTAGCTGCCGACCTCGGTGCCGTTCTGATCGAGGACATGGATCACGATCCCGCCGATAGCGTCCGCAGAGCCGCTGACCAGCCCGATGTTGGTGCGGAAGTCGCTGTCCGCACGCAGCCCGGTCAGGAATATAGTGCTGACCGGCGGCGGGCTGCCCTGCACCACCGGGACGAACTGCCCGTAGGTGCCTCCGTTGAGATCGGTGTTGAAGGTCCGCGAGCTGATCACCAACGCCTTGCTGATGCTCCCACTGACGTCGATCCCGAGAGCGCCCTTGAGGTTGCCCGGAGGAACGACCGCGCCGAGCACGTCGGGCAGGAACGCGGTGCCGAACCCCGCCAGCAGCTTCTG
>JAJDNH010000022.1 GCA_022340775.1 Acidobacteriota bacterium | reverse complement strand
CATGAATGAACACTCATTCATTTTCTATCAAACACAGAAAAGATGCAAGAGGGAAGTGAGCAAGTAAGAAAGTGAGAAGGTGAGAAGGTCCCGACCGCCTACCCGGGAAGGGTGATTAAGTTATTAACTAATTAGGTGATTAGGCTCCGCCTGCCCGGAAAGTGACGGAGTGACGGAGTGACGGAGTGACGGAGTGATGGAGTGACGGAGACCGCCACCCACCCGGCAAAGAGGGGAAACGTAAGAGAGGAAACGGAAGACGACGCACAGCCACCCGGCGGGTGGAGCGACGTTGTCTTCTGCGTAGGCGCGTCCTTCAGGGCGCGCCCCCAGGATGCTGCTGCAGGCTCTTGAGTTCCAGGGTTCACCCAGCCGCGCTGGGGGCGGGCGCTGAAGCACCCGCCTACGAAACTCCGTGTCGGACGCTTCGCGGGTGTCAGCTCGATGAGCGAGCTTCGCGGGCGAAGGAGGATCCGGGCGGGCGGGGATCGTCTTGCGTCTCGCGTCCCGCGATTCCCTGGGGTGGTCGGAGGAAACCTAATCACCCAATCACTCAGTCACTTCCGCCCTACAGCTGCTGCTTGAACCTCAGGCGCGCCAGGGCGAGGATCAGAGTGCCGAGGCCGAGCAGGGCCAGCACCTGCGGCCACAGGACCTCGAGGCCGACACCCTTGAGGAATACCCCGCGCAGGATGACCACGAAGTAGCGCAGCGGCACCACGTAGGTCACGAGCTGGAACGCCTTCGGCATGTTCTGGATCGGGAAGATGAACCCGGACAGGTAGATCTGCGGCAGCATGAACACGAAGGCCGTGAGCATCATCGCCTGCTGCTGGGTTTGCGACAGCGTCGACACCAGCAGCCCGAGCCCCAGCGTGCACAGCATGAACGGCAGGCACAGCACCAGCAGCAGCAGCAGCGAGCCGCGCAGCGGCACGTGGAACCAGTACAGCACCAGCGGCAGCGCGGTCAGGATCTCGATGAAGCCGACCAGCGCGTACGGGACCATCTTGCCCAGGATCAGCTGCCCGGGTTTCAGCGGCGTGACCAGGAGCTGCTCCATGGTGCCGACCTCGCGCTCGCGCACCAGGGCCATCGCGGTCAGCATCATGGTCATCACCATGCTGATCAGCGCCAGGACCCCGGGCACCATGAAGTTGCGGGACAGCAGGTCGGGGTTGTACAGGACCTTCGGGCGCACCTCGACCTGCAGTGCGAGACCGCCGAGCGCCGAGTTCAGCTGCACGGCCGTCATCGCGTAACCGAGCCCGAGCGTGCCGGCCATCGCGTCGGAGCCGTCGGCCACCACCTGGACCTTGCCCGGCAGGCCGGCGATGCGGTCGGCCGCGAAGCCGGCCGGGATGGTGAGCGCGATGCGGGCGGTGCCGGACTCCAGCAGCGGGTCGAGCCGGTCCTGCGAGGGCACTGCCGCGACCAGCCGGAAGTAGGTCGAGCTGGTGAAGTCGTCGACCAGCTGGCGGCTGGCCACGGTGTGGTCGAGGTCGCACACCGCGAGCTCCACGTGCCGGATGTCGGTAGTGGCGGCGTAGCCGAGCACCAGCAGCTGGAGGATCGGCGCCACGAACAGGATCGGCAGGATCTTGGGGTCGCGTTTGAGCTGCAGCAGCTCCTTGACGAGCAGGTTGACGAGAGTGTGCATCTCAGAGGCTCCTGACCGTGCGGACCGTGGCGAGCGTGAGAACAGCGACCGCGAACACCACCAGCCCGACGACCTGGCTCCACCAGACCTGAGGTCCGGCGCCCTTGAGGATGATCTCCCTCAGGGCGACCAGGTAGTAGCGCGCGGGCACGATGTGGGTCACCACCTGCACCGCCTTGGGCATCGACGAGATGGGGAAGATGAACCCAGACAACAGCAGCGTCGGCAGCATCGTCGACACTAGGCCGAGCTGAAATGCCACCTGCTGGGTGTCGGACAGTGTCGAGATCAGGACCCCTTGGCCGAGACCGCCGAACAGGAACAGCAGCGTTACCAGCGCCAGCCACAGCATCGAGCCGTTGAGGGGCACGTCGAACAGCGCCCAGGCCAGGAACAGTGAGCCGGCCGCCGAGACCGAGGCCAGCAGCAGGTAAGGGAGGGTCTTGCCGAGCAGCAGCTCGAGCGCCACCAGGGGCGTGGCGCGCAATGACTCCATGGTCCCGCGCTCCTTCTCGCGTACGACCGCCAGAGAGGTCGCGATGACCGAGGTGATCATGAGGATGAACGCCACCAGGCCCGGCACCAGGAAGAGCGAGGAGGCGAGGTCCGGGTTGTACCAGACCAGGGGTTCCGGCGCGATCGGGGCCAGCCCTCCGGGAGTGCGCACTACCGGCGACAGCGAGCCGACGATCTGCCGCGCGTAGGCGAGGATGGTGGTCGCGGTCTGCGAGTCGGAGCCGTCGAGGACGAACTGCACGCTGGTCTGACGCCCGGCCGCCAGGTCGGCTCCGTAGCGGTCCGGAATCACCAGCGCTGCCTGCGCGCGTCCGGAGTCGAACAGACCGTCGAGCACGCGCTGGTCGTGGCCGCTGTGGATGAGATCGAAGTAGCCGCTTTCGAGGAACGCCCGTGCCACGTCGCGCGCCGCCTGGGTGCCGTCGTGGTCGACCACGGCGAGGCGGATGTGTTGGACGTCGAACGAGAGGGCGAAGCCGTAGATCAGGAGCAGAACCAGCGGCATCCCGAGCAGGGTCGCGGTCGAGCGCCAGTCTCGCTTGAGCTGCAACAGCTCTTTGATGGCCACGGCCAGGGTGCGGCGGATCATGTGGCACCACCCGTCGTCGGCACCGCCTCCCCGGCTTCGGCCTCGGTGATGGCGCGGATGAACACGTCCTCGAGCGAGGGTAGGATCGCCCTGACCTGGGCCGGCTCGAAGCCGCGGGCGGCGAGCTCCGCCCGCAGCGCCTCCAGACCGCCCGAGTGCTCGAGAACGGCGTGTAGGGTCTCTCCGAACAGCGCCACCTCGCTCACCCCCGGTAGCGCCTCGAGCGTCACTAGCGCCTGCGCGCAGCGCGGGCACGAAATCTCGACCACGCTGTCGGCCGGGAAGGTGCGTTTGAGCGCCGGGATCGAGTCGAGTCCGATGAGGCGTCCGGCGTGCATCAATGCCACGCGGTGGCAGCGCTCGGCCTCGTCCATGTAGTGGGTGGTCACGAACACCGTGGTGCCGCCCGCCGCCAGCTCGTCGATCAGGTCCCAGAAGCGGCGGCGAGCCGCCGGGTCCACCCCACCGGTCGGCTCGTCCAGGAAGACCACCGGCGGCTCGTGCAGCAGCGCCGCGCCGAGCGCCAGCCGCTGGCGGTAGCCGCCCGGCAGCTCGCGGACCAGCTCGTCGCACTGCTCCTCGAGGCCGGCGGTGGTCATTGCCCAGGCCGCGCGCCTGTCGATGCGGTCGCCGAACAGCCCGTAGGCACCGCCCCAGAAGCGCAGGTTCTCGGCGACCGTGAGGTCGTCGTACAAAGAGAACCTCTGCGACATGTAGCCGACGCGGCGCTTGATCTGGTCGGCCTCTGAAGCGACGTCGAAGCCGGCCACCGAGGCGCTGCCCGAGCTCGGGGCGAGCAGCCCGCACAGCATCCGTATGGTGGTCGTCTTGCCGGCCCCGTTGGAGCCCAGGAAGCCGAACACCTCGCCCCGTTCAACCTCGAAGCTCACCCGATCGACGGCCGTGAAGGCGCCGAACGTGCGCGTCAGCTCACGCGCCGTGACGATGACGTCGCTCATCGCCCCACCGCCCACTCGAGGCGTGCGTTGGCGGTCCACGCGCCGGTCCGCGCCTCGACCTGCTGCGTCTCGGCGGCGGCAAGGTCGGCCTGGGCGTTGAGAATGTCCGTGGTGGTGGCGAGCCCGGCCTGGTAGCGCTCCTCCTCGGCGGTCAGGCGAGCGGCCGCCGCCGTGCGCGAAGCGTCGGCGGCAGGGACCGCCGCAAGCGCCGATTCCAGCTGCAGGCGTGCCCGCTCGACCTCGAGGTCGACCTGACGCCGAGCATCGGCGAGCTTTTCGGCGAGGGCACGCTTCTCGGCCCGCACGACCGCCGTCTCGGCCCCGGAACGGCCGCCGTCCCACAGCTTCCAGTGCGCCGCGATGCCGACGCTCCACGAGTCGTTCCACTGGTCGGCAAGAGGGAAGTAACGCTGGTTGGGCCGTGCCAGGTCCCACTGGGCGCTGGCGCCGACAGTCGGCCTGCTGGCCGCGCGGGCGACCTTCTCCTGGGCGCCCAGCGCCTCCACCCGGGCTGCAAGGGCGGCGATCTCCGGCCGGCTCTTGCGCCCCTGTCCCTGGAGATCCGCCAGCGGCGCCGGCGCCGCCGGGAGGGTGGCCGGCATCGCGTCGGCGAGCTCGAGGGTGGTTGCCGCCGGTACCTGCAGTAGCGAGCGCAGCGCTGCCATCGCATCGTCGGCCGCGGTCTGCGCGCGGATCACCGCCAGGTGGGCGGCCGCGGCCCGTGCCTCGCCCGCCAGCACGTCGGCGTTGACCGCCATCCCGGCCTTTCGCAACGAACGGGCGTCATCCAGCAGGCGCTCGGCCCGCCGCTGCTGGCTCTTGGCGGTGCTCACTGAGGCGAGGGCGGCGGCGGTGCGCCAGTAGGAAAGGCGGGCGTTGAGGGAGATCGCAGAGCGGGTCGAGCTCTCGTCGGCGCGTGTCGCGTCGAGCTCGTGCCGGGTGGCCGTACGCGCCGCGGTCACGCTGCCGCCGGTGTACAGCGG
>JAJDNH010000015.1 GCA_022340775.1 Acidobacteriota bacterium | reverse complement strand
AGCGACGCATTCGGCACACTCACAGCTTCCGGCACGACCTCCTCCTCAACCTGCATCACCTCTTCAGGACGCGGTGCCGACGGCACCGAGTCCCGCTCTTCATGCATGGCGGCCGGGGGCTTCAGGATAGCAGAAGGTCGCGGTTGCCAACGTGTGACCCCGACAACCCACCACGCTCACCACCGCACCCGTCGGACGGCAGGCACAACAGCTACCGAACCCTCCGCTCAGGAGCATGCGGAACCACCGGTCATGAGCTCCGCCAGGCGCTCCTCAACCCTGGTCACGAGGTCCTCGGCGGCGAGCTCCTCGCAAGCAAGCAGGGTCATGGCCACCACCAGGCGACCCAGCTCCTGCTCCGATGCGAGTTTGCCGGCGTGCGCCTCGGCGAGTCTGGCGAGGTTCGCCACGCCCCGCCGCACCAGTTCCTGCAGCGCCTTGAATGCGCCGTCCGAAAGCGGCGGCTCGCCGCGGTAAACCTCGAGCCGACCTCCCTCGCGAAACTCCGGAAACCGCTCGAGGCCGAGGAAACGAAGCGCCAGACCGGGCTTGTAGGTCCCGTACGTGCGGACGATCCCGACGAAGTCCGCCACCAGCTCCTCAAGCACGTCGTGACGGAGCGCGCCGAACAGGCGTAGCGCGAGGAAGTGCGTGCACTCATGCTCGCGGCGGATCGACATCGACCGTTCCAGCCAGCGCTCCTCGGCCTCGCCCACCTCGTCTCCCGCGACCCCGCTGTAGCGACCCTTGCTGAGGATGATGAGCCGGTCCTGGTAGAGCTCCTTGCGGGGAATCAGGCGCCTGAACTCCTCCTTCCATGCGCCCTCGCCCTCTCGGTCCGGGCCAGCGGACTGCCACCGCCGGCGGTAGCTGTGGATCCGGTTCCAGTTGTTGAGTCCGTTGACGAGGCACGCCCCCATCGCCACCGGCACGGGCCACGGCTCGTTGCGCGCCGTCAGCGCCTGCACGAGCGTCTCGAAGTCCCGGCGGTTGCCGGTAGCGAGGATCGGCACCCTGCCGGCCAGGGTCCCGTAGACCTCGACGGACAGCTCATCTGGCGCCTCGATCTCGGCACCAGGACCGGCTGGGAACGGCTCCACACCGCGCAGGGTGGCGGCACGGTACCGCTGGTCCTGGCTCATCCCCTCGCGGATCGGAAACCGCAGCTGGATGAGCCGTTCCTGCAGCACCGTCCAGGCGCCCCGGGCCCGCGCCTCCTCCTCATAGAGGAGCCAGTCGACGGCATGAGGCTCATCATCGAGCGGGAACTCAGGCACCGCCGACGGCCGGGTTCGCCACCACTCGCCGGCCGCAGAGTGACCCAGCAGCTCCTCGATCTCACCGCCGCGGGCGCCGGCATCCTCCAGCACCGATCGCCGCCACTCCTCCGAACATGCCTCGTTCATCTCCCCCCCGACTCGCGCCTGGCGCCTTTTTGTCGGCTGGAACTCTCGATAGATGATACTTCATCTCCCCCAGGAGAGAGGTGCAGGGCCACGCGGCTCCTGATAAACTACGCTTTGCGATGCGTTCAGGAAACGCACGGTTAGCTGTGCTCTGGCACGCCGGACAGGGTCCGGGGCCGTGGAGGTCGAGATGACGGATGAGCTTCAAGAAGTGGACACGGCCGCGATCGAGGAGCTCCAGAAGCTCAAGCGCGAGCAGGAGGTTCTCAGCGGACGCCTGGGGCGGATGGAAGACAAGCGCGGCAAGGTCACCGACGAGGTGTACGCCAGAGTTCGCGGCGACTATGAGCGCCGCATCGCCGAGCTCGAGGAGAAGGCTCGTCCTCTCAAGCAACAGGCGCGGGCCGAGTATGCCAAGCTGAAGGCGATCTATGAGCGGATCGAAGCGATCGCCAAGAGCGTTTCCCTCAACAAGGAGGAGCTGGAGCTGCGCCACGAGCTGGGAGAGTTCGAAGACGAGGAGTTCAAAGGCAAGCTCACCGAGCATGAGATGAGCCTCGACCAACACCAGCAGGAGCTGGCCGACGCGCTGAAGCTGAAGGAACGGTTCGTGGCCGCGTTCCCCTCCGAAGACGACCTGGACCAACCGGGGAGTCCAGGGCCTCCACCCACCTCAGCGAAGGCAGCGACGGAGAAGACAAAGGCGGGGGCAGGCGGCGTGTCCGACGCGACGGCCGCGATCCCGGTGGCCGAGGATGCCGGCGGCGGTGAGACGATGCTCATCCGCTGGCCGAAGCTGATCGGCCAGGGTGAGGACGGCTCAACCGTCGAGTACCCGGTGGCCGGCAACGTCACGTCTCTCGGCCGCGGGCCGGAGAACGATGTCGTCCTCGCGGGAAAGACCGTGGCCAAGCGTCATGCCGAAGTCGCCCTGACCTCAAAGGGGTACCTGATCCGTGCCGCCGACGACAAGGCCAGCGTGCTCGTCAATGGCGAGACCGTCAAGCAGCGCCTGCTGGCGAACGGCGACTCGATTCAGGTTGGCGAGGTTGTCCTGGTGTTCATGGAGATCTGACCCGATGCACGTCATCGCCGACATCAGCATTGTGCCCATCGGGGTCGGGCTCTCGCTGTCTCGGTACGTCGCTGCCTGCGAACGCGTGTTCACTGACGCCGGCCTCGAGACGAGGCTGCACGCCAACGGAACTAACGTCGAGGGGGAGTGGGACGAGGTCTTCGCTGCCCTTCGACGCTGCCACGAGGTGCTACACGAGATGGGGGTGCCGAGGATCGCGACCAACCTGCGCTGCGGCACCCGCACCGACCGGGTCCAGAAGATGGAGGACAAGACCGCGAGCGTCGAGGCCTCCCTCCGCGAAAGTGAGCAGCGCCGGCGCTGATCGGTCAGTAGAAGAAGAAATCAAGGCAAAGACGTGAAAACGCGAAGTGACTTCGTGCCCCGTTCAGGGGTCCGCTGCCAGGTTTGGAGCTATCTGAGTGCTTCGAGGGCTGCGTCGAGGCAGGCGGTGAACGCGCGCTCCACGCGCGGGTCGGCCAGGCCGCTGTAGACCCGGTCCCCCTCCGACCTGAGCGTGACGTTGTCGGTACAGAACAGGAGCGCCGCGGAGGCGATACCGAGCCGCGCTCCGACCACGGCGACCGTTGCGCACTCGCACTCCGCAGCAATGACCAGACCGCGATGGTCCTCGTAGATCTCGCCACCCTGCCGGTAGGAGGCATCCGTCGTGTACACGATCCCCTTGTGGACGCTGACCCCGTCGCGCGCTCGTGCCGAGCCCAGCAGCCGGCTCACGAGCTCCGGATCGAAAGCAGCCGGAAAGGCAGAGGGAGCGTAGTAGGCCGAGGTCCCTTCACCGCGAACGGCTCCGAAGGGAGCGACGAGGTCGCCTACCGCGACATCGGGCGACACCCCGCCGCAGGCCCCGACCACCACCAGCCGGCGGGCGCCGTTGGCCGCCGCCATCTCGACCGCGTTGGCGGCCGCCGGCCCACCCATTCCCGAGTAGATCAGCGTGACAGCTCGCGGCGCTCCCCGAAGGATGTAGACGATACGGTCGGTTGTCTCATCGAGGGCCACCTCCTCGCCATCGTAGCGATCGGCGATGGCCGGCAGATAGCTCTGGCGACCGAAGGGAAGCAAGAGCACGGCCTCGCTCGCGGGAAGATCGGGGTTGTTGCTGTGCCCGAACCGGCGTTGACTCATACCCGTCCTCCGCGGTGTGCGCCAGTCTGCGCGGACGTGAACCGCTTGGAGAATACCACCGCCCGTCGGGCCGGGAGCCCGCCTACCGGCGGCGGTACAATTCCTGGACAGCCCGGGTAGCCGACTCAGGCGCCCGGACCGATGGAGGATTGCATGTCCGAGCGCAGTTTCGTAGTTCCCAATATCAGCTGCCACCACTGCACGAGAACCATCGAACGCGAGCTCGGCGAGCTCGCCGGCGTTACCCATGTATCGGCTGATGCGGGGACCAAGAACGTCATCGTCTCGTGGGACGACACGACCTCGTGGGAGGAGATTCGTGCCGTCCTCGTGGAAATCGGCTACCCCCCGAGCACGGATTGACGCGGGCACCCCGGTGACGTACGGCTGACCAACCGGTGTGCCCCGGGTGAGCCGAAGCTGGTACCCTGTGTGCAGTCGATCGGTGTGCGATCTCAGAGCGATGACCGGCCGACGAGAGGCCGCACGGGAAGGGCAGAGGCCGGGCAGGCGATGAGGGAGGCGCGTGTGAAACAAGGGGACGAGCAACCTCCCGAGAGGGACGTCGACTCCGGCCGTGACGGGTCGGATGGCGACACACACACGTCGAGAAACAGCACCACCCTGACCGTCCCGGTCCTGGGCATGACCTGTGCCAACTGCGCGACGACTATCGAACGCCGGCTGCGCAAGGTCGAAGGGGTCGAGTCGGCGGCCGTCAACCTCGCGGCGGAGTCGGCAACCACGACGTTCGATCACAGGGTGACGGTGCCCGGCCTGGTCGACGCCATCCGCAGTGCCGGGTATGACGTCGCCGAGGCGAAGCTCGAGCTGCCAATCACGGGCATGACCTGTGCGACCTGCGCTTCCACAATCGAGCGGACTCTTCACCGCAAGGTGCCCGGGATCCTCGCCGCGAGCGTCAACCTTGCCGCAGAGCACGCACACATCCGCTACCTGCCCGGGGCGGTTTCACAGCACGAGATCATCGCCGCCATCGAGGGGGCCGGGTACGGCGTCGCTCGTGTCGAGGGCGAGGAGCCCGAGGACGCCGAAGCGGCCGCACGGGCCGCGGACATTGCACGCCAGCGCCGCGCTCTGGTCGTTGGCATCGTGTTCTCGCTGCCACTCCTGGCGCTCGGCATGGCGCGCGACCTCGCTCTCCTCGGCCAGTGGGCGGAAGGTCCATGGTTCAACTGGGTGCTGTGCGGACTCGCGCTGCCCGTCCAAACCTACGTCGGCTGGGGCTTCTACCGTGCCGCCGTCAAGGCACTGCGCAACCTGACGGCCAACATGGACGTCCTCGTTTCTCTCGGCTCGCTGACCGCGTTCTTCTACAGCGTGCCGGTTGCGGTGGCCCTGACCGTTGGGGACCACCGGTTCGGGAGCCACGTCTACTTCGAGACCGCCGCCCTGATCCTGACCCTGATCAAGATCGGCAAGTACCTCGAGGCGAAAGCGAAGGGCAGCGCCGGCGTCGCCATTCGCGCCCTCCTCGATCTCACCCCCCCCACGGCCAGGGTTCTCCGTGGCGACGCCGAGGTCGAGATCGGCCTGGCCGAGGTCACGCCGGGGGACCTGCTGGTCGTTCGGCCTGGAGAACGGGTACCGGTTGATGCCAGGGTGGTCGCCGGCCAGGCAGGCGTTGACGAGTCGATGCTGACCGGCGAAAGCGTACCGGTCGCCAAGGGGCCGGGCGACGAGGTCATGGGCGGCACTGTCAGCACCGATGGCATGCTGCGCGTCAGGGCCACGCGCGTTGGCTCCGACACCGCGCTCGCCCACATCATCCGCCTGGTCCGCGAGGCCCAGGGCTCGAAGCCACCGATCCAACGTCTCGCAGATCGGGTCGCGGCGGTGTTCGTGCCCGCGGTGCTGTTGGCGGCGGCGGTGACCCTTCTCGTCTGGTGGCTCGTCCTCGATGCCGGCTTCACGTCCGCCATGGTGCGCATGGTCGCGGTTCTGGTCATCGCTTGTCCCTGTGCTCTCGGTCTCGCGACACCGACCGCCATCATGGTCGGGGTTGGCCGCGGCGCCGGCCTCGGAATCCTGTTCGGTGACGCCGCCGCCCTCGAACGTGCCCACAAGCTGAGAACGGTCGTCTTCGACAAGACCGGCACCATTACACGCGGGCGACCTCGCGTCATGCGTGTGCTCCCGGTCCTGGGTGTCGGCATCCCGTGGCCCCGCACTTTGCAAACCCCCGAGTCGGCCGAGGCTTGGTTGCTCCTGCTGGCCGCGGCGGCCGAGTCGGGCAGCGAGCACCCCCTCGCCCGCGCCATCGTCCAGGCAGCAAAGGACGCGGGCCTCGAAGTGACGGTTCCGGGCATCCTGAAGGCCGAACCCGGACGGGGCGTCATCGCCCGCGTCGAGGATCTGGACATTCTCGCCGGTCGGCGCGAGTTCCTGGCCGAGCGCGGCATCGACACCGGCCCGCTCGCGGAACGCGAGGAGGAGCTGATCCAGGGCGGCAGCACGGTCGTCTGGGTGGCGGCGGCCGGCCGTGCGGTTGGCCTCATCGCCCTCGCGGACACAGTACGGGAAGGCGCCGGGGCTGCCATCGCCGGTCTCCGCTCCAGGGGCCTGGCTCCCGTGTTGCTGACCGGGGACCGCCGGCCCGCCGCCGAGGCGATCGCGCGGGAGGTCGGCATCGACGAGGTCATCGCCGAGGTCCTCCCCGACGACAAGGCCGGCGCCGTGGTCAAGCTGCAGGAGGAAGGGCGCGGCCCGGTGGCGATGGTCGGCGACGGGATCAACGACGCTCCGGCGCTGGCGCGCGCCGACGTCGGCTTCGCCATGGGCACGGGCACCGACGTCGCCATGGAAACGGCCGACGTCACCCTGATGCGGGGCGACCTCGGTGCCGTCCCCCGCGCCCTCGCTCTTTCGCGCGCCACGATCAGGATCATCCGCCAGAACCTGTTTTGGGCGTTCGCCTACAACGTGGTACTGATCCCCGTGGCGGCCGGTGTGCTGTACCCGTTTCCCGACGTCCCGGACATCCTGCGCTCGTTGCATCCCATCCTGGCTGCCCTGGCGATGGCGTTTTCCTCCGTCACCGTGGTTTCGAACAGCCTCCGCCTGAGAAAGGCGTGATCAGCCTCGACAGGCCAAACCCGCCTCGGTAGAGTGGCGCCATGAACATCGAGATCGCGGTGATCGCAGCGCTGCTGCTGGCGAGCGTCGTCGGCATGGTCGCGCAACGGCTGCGCTTGCCGTACACGGTCTCCCTGGTGTTCGTCGGGCTTGCCTGCGCGGTCGTTCGGGATCGCTTCTTCGCCGACTTCGACCCGGGCCTTCACCTGACGCCACAGCTGCTGTTCACCGTGCTGCTGCCGGCACTCGTCTACGAAGCCGCCTTCCACCTCGAGCTGCGCCACTTCGTGGAGACCTGGCGCGCCGTGCTCATGCTGGCGGTGCCCGGTGTCGTGGTCGGCACCGGCCTGACGTTCGCCCTGTCCTGGGGCGTTCTGTCCGCGTTCGGCGTGCCGGTTCACTGGCAAGTGCTACTGCTTGCCGCCACCATCCTCGCAGCCACCGATCCGGTGGGCGTGTTGGCGCTGCTGCGCGAGGTCAACGCCCCGCGCAGGTTGGCCATGATCATGGAGGGGGAGAGCCTTCTCAACGACGGCATCGCCATCGTTGCCTTCGGCGTGGTCATCACCGCTGTCGGTATCGGCCCCCACCACGGAGGAATCACCGTCGGCTGGGTGGCCGGCTTCCTGACCTGGGAAGTCGTCGGTGCGGTCCTGATCGGTGGCGGGCTCGGGCTCGGCTTGTCCTGGCTCACCTCAACCATCGACGACCACCTGATCGAGATTACGCTGACGACGATCTCGGCGTTCGGTTCTTTCGTGATCGCCGAGCAGGCGCACGCGTCGGGGATCATCGCGTGCCTGGTCGCCGGCGTACTGTCCGGCAACGTCGGGGCAACCTATGGCATGTCCGCCTCGACCCGGGTTGCCGTGACCTCGTTCTGGGAGTACGCCGCGTTCGTCGCGAACTCGATCGTCTTTCTGCTCGTCGGCCTCGAGACCTCACCCGACCGCCTGCTCCGAATCGTGGTCCCCGTAGTCGTGATCTGGCTGGCAATGCTGGTCGCGCGCGCCCTGTTCATTGCCGGCTTCCTGCCAGCCATGGGACCACAGCGCGTCGCCAGCAAGAAGGGGTTGGTGGCGGTTCTCAGCTGGGGCGGGCTGCGCGGCGGCGTGGCGATGGTGCTCGCCCTCTCGGTACCCCGGACCTACGCCTTCCGCCAGCCGCTGATCGACCTCGTCTTCGGTGCCGTGCTGCTGTCGATCCTGGCACAGGCGCCGACCATGCCGTTGCTGCTTCGGCTGCTCGGCATCGGCCGCGATCGCCGCGTGGCCCAGTCGGCGGCGATCCTCCGGACCCGCCTGCGAGCCCTCAGCCAGGCGGAGCACTACCTCGAGCGGCAGCGCGAGGTCGGTGCCGTGCTGCCGGAGATCTACGAAGAACTGCGCGAGGAGCTGACCCGCCGCCGGCAGGACGTCGAGATCGAGGCCCAAGCGCTGCGAGTAGATGCAGGGGCGGTACTGCGCGAGGAGCAGTCCGAGCTGCGGCGACAGCTCGCCATCGTGGAGAAGGAATCGGTACGCCAGGCGTTTGCACAGGGCGCCATCGACGAGCAACTCATGCGCCGTCTGGTGAGGGAGATCGACGACCGCATCCTGGCCCTCAAGGCGACGACCGAGGAGACCTGAGAGACTCGGAACGGGGCCGGCCACACCCAGGGGTTGACAGGATCCCTGCTTGACTCTATCTTTCCTGACTGACCAGTCAGTCAATATGGAGGAAAGGGAAGTCGTGCGCAAATCCGATCCCGAGCACAGGCGCCAGCAGCTGGTAGAGGCTGCGACGGCGGTGTTCATCCGCCAGGGGTACGCGAACACCAGGGTCGCCGACATCGCCGCCGCCGCCGGCGTCGCCAAGGGCACCGTTTACGAGTACTTCCCCAGCAAGGAGGAGGTCTTCCTGGCAGTGTTCGCGTGGGTCAACGAAGGGATCACCCAGCGCATCGAGGAGGAGATCGCGGGGGCTGGCGATGCGGTCGGCCGGCTCGAGACACTGTTCCGGGTCGCCGGGGAGATCGTGGCCGAGCACCCCAACCTGTACGCGATGACACTCGACTTCTGGGCCGCCACCCGCGGAACATCTGTCCGCGATCGTCTTGGTAAGGCGTGCGCCTCGCTCTACGAAGAACACCGCCGGCTCATCTCCCAGATCCTCGGCGAGGGCTGTGTGAGCGGTCAGCTGCGCCCTGAAATCGATGTTGATTCCATCGCCACGGTCCTGGTCGGTGCTCTCGACGGCGTCGGCGTACAGCACTTCTTCGACCGTTCGGTCGATCCCCGGCGAGCGGCCGCCGCATTCTGGCACGCCATCTGCGGCGGGCTCTGCGTGGAGCAGCGATGACACGCCTGCAACTCGAGCCGGCCGATCACGTACAGCACCACCACTGGAGGAGGTCGATGCGCACGACCATTGTGTTGGCGGCTCTCGCCCTGTCCTTGCTGCCTCTCGGCGCCGTGGCCGGAGAGCCAAGCTCAGAGCAGCAGCCCGCAACCCTGCAAGCGCTGGTCCGCTCCACTCTCGCCACACACGAGTCGATGGAGCGAGCAAGAAGCGCGATCAGGCGTGCCGATGCCGACGTCCGACTCACGACGTCGGCCCTGCTCCCCCGTCTCGACCTCAACGGCACCTACACGCGCTACCAGAACGAGGTGGCGTTCGAGCTCTCACCGGGCCAGTCGTTCGTCATCCAGCCCCTGGCCGACTGGAACTACAGCGCCGATCTCAAACAGACGCTGTTCTACGGGCTTCGCGACTGGCGGGCCCGCGACGTGGCAGGCGTCAACCGTGAGAGCGCGGTCCTCGAGCGTTCGGTCACGGCTTCCGACCTCGCCCTCCGGGTCAGCCAGTCGTTCTTTGACGCCGTCGCGGCCGAGCAGCGGCTCGCCGTACGGCACACAGCTCTCGAGCAGGACCGCGCACAGCTGAAGGTGGCGCAGCGGCGCTTCGAGGTCGGCGAGCTCACGTCGGCCGACGTGTCCCGTTGGACGGCTCGCGTCGCCGCCGACGAGCAGGATGTCGTGACCTCGGAGGGTGCTCTCGAGCTGGCACGGCGGAGGCTGGCCCGGATGGCCGGCATCCGCGAGCTCGGCGCCCTTGCGCCGCCCTCCAGCGTGGCCTCCCCGGAGGGCTCGATGGCCGAGCTCGAGCGCCGTGCGCTGATCGCGCGACCCGAGATGATGGCGCTCGACAAGCGCCTGCAGGCGGCGCGGCTCATGATCAGGGTCGAGAAAGGCGCCTGGCTGCCCGAGCTCGATGCACACGCCCAGTACTTCGCACAGCGCGCGGACTTCCCGTCGCGCGACTGGATGTCCCTGAGCCTGACCCTCCGCGTGCCGATCTATGACGGCGGTGTGACCTCCGCCCGCGTCGCCAAGGCCCGCGAGGACCTCATGGACGTCGAGGTCATGCGCCGCGAGACCGACAAGACGATCCGTGACCAGGTGGAGTCGGCCTTGATCTCCCACCGCACCGCGGTGGCCGCCCTCGAGGCGGCAGAGAAGCGCCGGACGGCGGCGCGCGAGGCGTACCGCCAGGTAGAGCGTGCCTACGCCGTCGGCGAGGCCACAGTCACCGACCTGCTGACCTCGACCACCGAGCTGACCGATGCCAAGACGGCCGCCGTCATCGCCCACTGGCAGCGTGAGCTGCAGGCCATTGCCCTGCGCCACGCCGTCGGACAGCCGCCGGTCCCCGGCGTCACGTTTCCGAGCCCGGACGGCGACGCTGCGCCGATCACCGAGAAACCCGAAACGACACCGCCCCAAGACCCGGCGGCGAGGAGCGAGCCGTGATGCGACGTTGGACCGTGATGATGACGATGATTCTGCTGGCCGCCGCCTGCCATGACGGCGGGACGGACACCCCAGAGGTCGCCGGCAAGATCCGCAACGAGGCGTTGGCGCCACGTTCGGTGCGCCTCGTCGCGGTCGAGGCCCGCGAGGAGCACCCGACCCTGGACCTGGTCGGCGAGATCCGTGCGGACGAGATGGTCTCGATCCCGGCCGAAGTGTCCGGACAGGTCGAGCGCGTCCTGGTCGAGGTCGGCGACACGGTCCACCGCGGGCAGGAGCTGGCGGCGGTGGACCGCACGACTTACGAGCTCCGCCTCCACCAGGCCGAGGCCAACGTGGCTGCGGCCCAGGCCGACCTCGCCCTGGCCCGGAAGGAGCTCGAGCGCAAGCGCGACCTGCTGTCCGATCACACGATCTCACAGGCCGCCTTCGACCAGGTTCAGGCCCAGCTCGACCTGGCCGCCGCTCGCCTCGCGGCCGCCCGCGCCGCCCGTGACCTGGCGCAGCGGGACTACGACAAGAGCGCGGTCAGGGCGCCGGCCGACGGGGCGGTCGCCAAGCGCATGACGGCCCCTGGGCAGTGGGCGGACCTCGGGCAGGCTCTGATCGAGCTCGCCACCGGCAAGCAGGTCAAGGTCGCGGCGCGCGTTCCCGAGCACTGGGCTGCCAACCTGGCCGGCCTGAAGACACTCGAGTTCCGCGTCGGCACCTCCGGGGAGCCGCATAGCGCCGCCGTCTTCAGCATCGAGCCGGTGGTCGAGGGCTCCAGCCGCTCGTTCGAGATCGTCGGCCGGACCGCGGACACCTCCGGGGGGCTGCGGCCGGGAATGTACGCAACGGTGCGCCTGACCGCGCCCAATGCGGTGACGACTCTATGGCTCCCCCAGACCGCAGTCGGCACCTCCGACATGCCGGAGGTGATGACGGTCGAGGACGGCCACATCGTCGTGCGCAAGGTGCAGACCGGGCGTCGCGAGCAGGAGATGGTCGAGGTCGTCGGCGGGCTGGCAGATGGCGAGAAGGTCGTCGCCAACGTCGCAGGCCTCGCGCGCGGGCTGCCGGTGACTCTCACCAACGGCGGCCAGAGCTCCTGATGACAGCGTCCAAACGGTACTCGGAGTCGGCATGAACCTCTACGACATCGCGATCCGGCGCCCGGTCTTCACCATCATGCTGATGGTGGCGCTGGTGGTGTTCGGGATCCTCGGCTACGTCTCCCTGCCGGTCAACCTCTTGCCGTCGCTCAAGATCCCCGTGGTCACGGTGACGACCGCGCTGCCCGGCGCCTCGCCGGAGGTCATGGAGTCGGACGTCACCGACGTCATCGAATCTGCGGTCAACACCATCGAGGGCATCAAGCACCTCAACTCCTACTCCGGCCAGGGGATCTCGCAGGTCACCATCACCTTCGAGCTGGAGCGCAACATCGACACCGCCGCCCAGGACGTCCGCGACAAGGTCTCGGGAGCGGTCGGGAACCTGCCGCTCGACGCCGAGCCGCCGATCGTGCAGAAGCTCGACATCAACTCGCAGCCGATGCTGTGGATCGGCCTCTCTGGGCTCGACAACCGGGCCCTGTCTGATTACGCAGACCAGGTCGTCAAGCCGCGACTGCAGTCGGTGCCCGGGGTCGGCAACATCTTCATGGGCGGCTTCCGCGAGCGCATGATCCGGATCTGGATCGACCGCGACAAGCTCGCCGCTCACGGCCTGACCGTCGACCAGGTCATCAGTGCGCTCGGCCGCGAGAACCTCGAGCTGCCGGGCGGCTACATCGAGGGTCCGCTGCAGGAGCTCGCGGTCCGCAACATGGGTCTGTTCGACTCGGTCGGCGATTTCAACCGCATGATCATCGCCACCGTCGGCGGCCATCCGATCCGGCTTGCTGACGTCGGCTTCGCCGAGGACGGGATCGCCGACGAGCGCGGCACCGGGCGCTACAACCTGAAGCCGGCGATCGGCCTCGGCGTGGCGCCGCGCTCGGGCGCCAACCTGGTGCAGGTGTCGCGCGCGGTGCGCGAACGGATGGCCGAGCTGGCGAAGGACTTTCCGAAGGGCGTTTCCTACGACATCGCCTTCGACGCCGCCGAGTACGTCGAGAAGTCAATCGAGAACGTCCAGGTCGACATCATCTACGGCGCCATCCTGGCGATCCTGGTGGTGTTCGTCTTCCTGCGCTCGTGGCGCTCGACGTTCATCGTCTCGCTCGCGATCCCGACCTCGCTGGTCGCCACCTTCGGATTCATGCGCGCCTTCGGCTTCTCGCTCAACAACCTCACGACGCTGGCGTTGGCGCTGTCGGTGGGGGTTGTCATCGACGACGCCATCGTCGTGCTCGAGAACATCTTCCGCCACCAGGAGGAGGGCGAGGACCCGGTGACGGCGGCGCATAACGGCACCCACGAGATTGCCCTCGCGGCGATGGCGGCCACCTTCTCGATCGCGGCCGTCTTCATCCCGGTCGCCTACATGAAGGGGATGATCGGCCAGTTCCTGTTCGAGTTCGGGCTTTCGGTCGCGGTCGCGATCCTGATCTCGTTGTTCGTGGCCCTGACCCTGACCCCGATGCTGAGCGCCAGGATCCTGCGCGTGCGGCCCAAGCACGGCCGTCTGTACGAGATCCTGGAGGGCGGTTTCCGGCGCATGGAGGCCGCCTATTCGCTCTCGCTCGACTGGGCACTGACTCACAAGGGGCTGACCCTTTTCCTCGCCACCCTGCTCTTGGGCGCGAGCCTGGCGCTGATCCCACTCATGGGTGCCGAGTTCGCGCCTCAGGAGGACATGTCGATGTTCATGGTCTCCATGGAAGCGCCGGTCGGGACCTCCTTCCAGGCCATGGACGGGCTGCTGCAGCAGGCCGAGCGCACGGTCCTCTCCCAGCCCGAGGTGCGCTCCGAGTTCGCCGCCATCGACATGGAGGACCGCGGCATCGTCAACACCGGCATCATCTTCGCGCGCATGGTCAAGCCCAGGTACCGGGAGGCGACCCAGAACGACGTCGTCAAGCGGCTGCGCACCAACCTCGCCAAGATCAAGGGCCTGCAGTCGCGGGTTGTGCAGTTCTCGTTCTACAGCGGTGGCGGCGAGGGCGGCGACTGGGACGTCTCGTACACGCTCTCGGGACCGGACCTCAAGCGGCTCGACCAGATCGGCCGACGGGTGGCCGAGCGCTTCGGAGCCATCAAGGGCGTCGTCGACGTCGACACCAACCTCGACCTCGAGCAACCCCAGCTGCATGTCACGGTGGACCGGAACCGCGCCCACGACCTCGGGCTCGACGCCGCAACGCTGTTCGACACCGTCTACTCCCTGATCGCCGGCCGCAAAGTCGGGTCGTACACCACCCAGGGCAAGCGGCACGACGTCCGCGTGAAGGTGGTGCCGTGGCAGGCCAGAACCCCCCAGGACATCGGCGCACTGCAGGTGCGGACGCCTTCCGGCCGCATGGTGCGCCTGGACTCGGTGGTCCACATCGCCCCCGGCGTCGGGCCGATCAACATCAACCGGACCGACCGCGAGCGCAGCCTGCTGCTGACCGCCAACCTCCAGGGCATCCCGCTCAACCGTGCCCTGGAGGACCTGAGGAAGATCTTGGCCGAGGAGCTCCCCGAGGGCTACCACGCCAAGGCGGCGGGACAGGCCGAGGAGTACGCGGAGTCGATGAACAGCCTCCTGTTCGCTCTCGGCCTCGCGATCCTGATCGTCTACATGGTGCTGGCCAGCCAGTTCAACTCACTGTTGCATCCGTTCACGATCATGTTCGCGCTGCCGCCGGCCGCGATCGGCGCTCTGTTGGCCCTATTCCTCACCGGCAACACGTTCAACATCATGTCGATGATCGGGATCATCCTGCTGTTCGGCCTGGTGACCAAGAACTCGATCCTGCTCGTCGACCTGACGATCCAGAAGCGCGAGCAGGGGCTCGGCCGCGAGGAGGCCCTGCGGGTCGCCTGCCCGATCCGGCTGCGCCCGATCCTGATGACGGCGGTGTCGATGATCTTCGGGGTCCTGCCTGTCGCGCTGGCGCTCGGCGAGGGCGCCGAGGCGCGTGCGCCGATGGCCATCGCCACCGCCGGCGGCATGACCACCTCCACACTGCTGACGCTGCTCGTGGTCCCGGTGGTCTACGCCGTGCTCGACAGCGCTGCCGAGAAGCTGCGCGGACGGCGGAGAGCGAAGGCGGCGGCGCAGCCTGTCTAGTCCCCCTTGCGCGGCTACACGCCTGGACCGACACTGTTTACATAGGGATAGGGACGCCGGTGAGCAAGGGAAAGGCGGAGGCGTCATGAAGGTCGGCGACATCATGATCCCGATTCACGAGGTGCCTTCCGTGCCCGTCGAGGCCACCCTCACCGACGTGGCCAGGCTGCTGCGAGAGGCTCGTTGCAGGGAGCCCGATCGCTACCCATGCCGTGCCGTTCTGGTCGTCGACTCCAACGGCCGCATCGTCGGCAAGATCGGCCACCTGAGCTTTCTCCGGGCCGTCTCCCAGGCCACGCCGAGCGCGTCCGGTCGCGCCGTGGCCTCGCAGGCCCCGGCCACCCACTCGAGCTTCCTGGAGCAGACGCTGGCCGAGTGCTGCGAGTGCGCGGGGCGGGTGGAGGCTCGTTCCGCGATGGTCCCGGACACGATCTGCATCGAGGACACCGACTCGATCCCGGCCGCGATCGAGGTCATGGTCCACCACGGCACGCTGTCGGTGTTCGTCCGGCGCGGGGGAACCCTTGTCGGCCTGCTCCGCCTCGCCGACGTGTTCGAGGCGATAGCCCAACGGCTGGGTCAGGAGGTCACAGCGCCGAGCGCCTGAGCCACACCTGTCCGGATGTAAGGAGACGGGCCGGTGAGCACGCCGCCCGTGCTACGATCCTCCGAACGTGATCGGCACGAAAAAACCACCTCAAAGAGCCCGCGAGGTCGTGAAGCAGCCATGTGGACCCGGCACACGCCGGGGCTACCGAGGTCGAGTGTGCGTACTCTCCACCATCGCCCTGATCGCAACGGTGATGCCGGCGCTCGCCGGCGGGCCGGAGTGGTACGCCGGAGCGTTCCACTTCCGCTGGCGGACCACCGGCGGCCCCCACGGGCACCTCGCCGACTGCCGCAGCGAGGCGTGCGACCGCGCCGACTTCGCACGTGGCAACCTCGACAACTCCTTCGGGCTGCGGCAAGGGGTGGCGTTCCCACTCCTCGAACGCCACGGATTCCGGCTGACCGCCGGGGGCGAGGCCCAGTTCCTGTTCACGGAGCACAACCTCTCGCAGCGTGACCTCGGACTCGGCGAGCTCGTCGGCGTGCTCGGTGCCGGGGTCGCGGTCGGCCCGGCGCGGCTCTCGGTGCGCGCCGGTCTTGGCGGCGTGGTGACTACCGAAGGGCGTTGGGGTACGGGCCGGTTTGTGGAGGGCGGAATCGAGGCTCCGATCCACGGCCCGCTGGGCGCGCGCGCCGCCTTCCGCCGCGCATGGCACGCCGGTCCCTCGACCGACGAGCTGTCGTTGCTGCTGGTTCTTCGGCCACGCGAGCCGGCAGGCGCCGGGCCGTGGAACGTCGGCTTTGCCGCCGGGGCCAGCCGGCCCGGTGGCCCGATCGGCCAGGACCGCTCGCTGTCGGTGGCACCCGTGTGGCAGCTGACCGCCGTCCGCGATGTCGGCGCCTCGCCCTACCGGATCGGCATCGCCGTCGGCTCGGCCAGTCACGAGTCCAAGGTCAGGACTGAGTACGGCATGGTGGGGGGAAACCAGCGCGGCAAGGAGATCTTCGACCTCTCGCTGATGGCCGACCGGGCCCTCGGCTGCACCGGCAGAGTGTGCTGGCGGGCCGGGCTGGGGCTGCGCGGAGCCCGCTGGGAGGACCGCACGCCACTGCTGCTCGACCGGGCTCTGGCCCCCGTCGAGGCCGGAACCGAGCTCGCCGGCGTCGCCTCAGTGGCCGCTCGTATCGACCTCGCGAAGCGTATCGGCCTGACGGCCCGCGCCGAGGAGGCGTACTGGAGCGGCCTCGACCTTGGTGAGCTTCGGCTGCTGGTCGGCCTCGAGGCGGGGCCTTCGGACCGCGAGCCACGTGGAGAAAACCGGCATGCCAAGAGCACACGGGAGGCCGGCAGTCGCGGCAGCACACACTCGTACCTGACGCGGCTCGCTACCGACCTCGGCGACCTGGCGGCGGTTCCCTGGCACATGACACCGGGGCGCTGGCGCTCGCTGGGCTGGGGCTCGGCCGCGGTGGGCGCGGCCTTCCTGGCCGACAACGAGATCAGGAGCTTCGCGCAACGGCACCGTTCCGTCGGACGTGACGATTTCTTCGACACCGTGCGCCCGCTCGGCAATCAGGCCGGAGCGCTCGGCGTCATCGGACTGATTTGGCTCGGTGGAGCCCTCGGCGACAACGAGACCGCGGTGCGGATCGGCCAGGATGCGTTCGAGGCCACCCTGTTCGCGAACCTGCTGATGGTTCCCGCCCTGAAGACGGCCACCGGCCGTGCGCGTCCGGACTCCGGCCTCGGCCGTTCTCACTTCGAGCCATTCTCGGGCGCCGAGTCGCTGCCCTCGGGCGAGGCGGCCCAGGCGTTCGTCATCGCCTCGGTGGTGGCTGTGCACTCACGCAATCGTTGGATCAAAGCGCTCGCCTGGGGCCTCGCCGGCACCCTCTCCTACGGCCGCATCCACCTGGACCGCCACTGGGCCTCTGACGTCTTGGCCGGCGGGCTGATCGGGGCCGGCATCGGCAGTTGGGTGGTCCACCGCAGGGACACACGACAGAGTGGCGATGGCAGAGACCTGCACCTCGCGGTGATGCCGGCGGTGGGCGGCGCACAGCTGATTGGGGCCGTGACGTGGTGACGAGTCGATGTCGGGAACCACGGGGATCGCAACTCCATCGGCCGACCCTGACCGTCTTGGTCGTGGTGGCAGCCCTGCTCCTGTCGTCGGCTTCAAGCGCTCAGGTGGCCGTCGACCCGGAACCGAGCTGGTGGGGTACCTTGACCGCCGATCCCGTCCGCTTTGCTTCGCTGCCGATGAGCTTCGAGGAGGCAGTGACGCCGCCGCCAGGGAGGTGGCAGGCTTCTTTCGCGGTTGAGTACTTCAACCTCTGGTTCGGTAGCTGGCACACGGCGGTGATCCATCGCGTGCTGGGTTTGCAGGGCACTCCTCTCAACCCCCGGGAGCTGCG
>JAJDNH010000013.1 GCA_022340775.1 Acidobacteriota bacterium | reverse complement strand
GCGTGGGGACCGGGCGCAGGAGTCTTGGCCCGAGGATCTTCGAGGGTAAGCCTCCGAGCACGGTGCCCCCGGTACACGTGGCGGGTGCAGCCACGAGCCGACGCACCGGTCCGTTCCCGCCCCGCCGGCCCGCACAGCGGGCTGCGGGCATAGCCCGCACGGGACATGCGATCGCGTCACGCCCGTCCAGGCAGGATCGCTCAGGGCGTTCTCCCCGCGCCTCGCCGCCAACGAGCGAGGAGTGCACTGACCTCGTGGTCGTGCCGACGAAGTGAGCGCAGCGGCGTGGTGCGAGAGGGCGCTCCTGCGCGATCCCTCCTCTATCAAAGGGAGGGGGGCTCACTCTCCTCTCGAATGGAACAGCAGGCAGATCCGAGCGGAGCGGCCCCTCGGGGCGGGAAGACCGGGTCGAGGTCCTCCTCGAAACCGGGCTGACCGCCCCCGAGGGGTGCGGCCGCAGGCCGCGGATCTGCCCTCCATTCTCCCTCTTCGTCGTGCTCTTGGTCTCCTCGTCGGGTTGACCTACTTCGCAGCCGCTGAGCGGGACTCCTGGAGCAGGACCTCGATCTCGTCGTGAAAATGGTCGACCAGCCTCTCGGGGTCCGGCGCCAACGCGGCATCAACGGCCAGCCCCATGCGCACCTCGCCGGCGTAGCTGAAGATGCTGATCCCCAGCCCCAAGTGGGCCGACTGCGGAACCCAAAACATGATGTTCTCGATCCGCGAGCCGGCAACGAAGAGCCGCTTCTGCGGGCCAGGCACGTTGGTCATGACGAGCGTCGCCTTGCTTCCGAAGAGATCGACGCCGAGGGCCAGCAGCTCCGGCTTGGCCATGCCGAGCAGCTGCAGAATGCTGAACGCCACCCCCGCCTGCGGCGAGCGCTTGAGCTCGTCCATCCGGCGGTGCACTTCGGCAAGACGCCGTCTCGGCTCGGCCAGACCTACCGGGAGGGCCACGAAGACCAGCCCGAAGCGGTTCCCGAGATCATCGAGATCTTCCTCCGGGCGGAGGTTGACCGGAATGATCGCTTTGACGTCACGGCCTTCGATATCGTCACCGCGGCTCAGCATGTAGTAACGCATCGCACCCGTCGCCGCGGCCAGCAGGACATCGTTGATGGTGGCGCCGAACGCCCTGCCGACGGCCTTGACATCGGCCAGCGGGACCGGGCCCGACCACACCGCCTTCTTGGTAATGCCGATCCGGCCCTTGAACACTGTCTTGGGATCCAGTGGCAGGGAGAGGAGCTCACCCACGACGTGGGCAAAGCTGGCGCCGCTCTCCGCCATCTCGGCCAAACGCGCCGGGTTGAGCAGCACCTCGCGGCCCTGGGCCAACAGGTAGTCGGCGACTCCCCGTCCCTTGGCACCGCCGCCGCGCGCCTCGCCGCCCGCCGCCCGCTGCCCGGGCGCCGGCTCCGCCTCCTCATCGGTGAGAGAGAAGAGCAACCGCACCAGCGCGATGCCGTCCGCAATACAGTGGTGGAGGCGGATGATGAGGGCGCCCCCGGTTCCGTAGTTCTCCACCAGGTGCATCTGCCAGAGGGGCCGCGAGCGGTCAAGCGGCGTGCTCATCAGGTCGCTCACGAGCTCTTGCAGGGCCGCCTGATTATGCGGGCTGGGCAAGGCCAGGCGATGCAAGTGAGCGTGCAGGCTGAAGTGGTCGTCCTCGACCCACGACGGGCGTCCCAGAGGCAGAAGCGACTCGACGACCTTGCTGCGGAAGCGGTCGTGGCACATCAGGCGGTCCTCGATCACCTCCTTGAAACGGGCGAAGTCCGGCGGCGTCTCGAACGTCATCAGGCCGGTGATGGTCATCAGGTTGGTCGCGTCCTCCATCCGCAACCACGCACTGTCGACGTTCGCCATCGCCTCACGCTCGGCTCGCCGGAGCACCACTTCGGACCTCCTGGACCGGCGCCCTCGTGTCCATCCCACGCCCACCGGCAGCGACGGAACGATGCGCCACACCCTGATCGGTGAATCCGTTCTGCGCCAATGATACCAACTTGCCCGCCAGCCCTGTCGGTTTCTTCACCGACAAAGGTGCTGTCCGCCGCACCGCGTCATGCCGCTCCGCGGCAGACTCCCTCTCAACATGCCCTTACCATCGTTGCTCTAAGCAAATGATTTATTACTGTCTTGCGAGAACTTGCCGCAGTGCGGAATCGGGCCTTGACATCTTTGCCGCAGTGCGTTATATTCATGGTGTCTGGATGCCGCATGGCGGCAATAGTCCGTGGGCCGCGAGGCTCACTCCAACAACAAACACCGGCGCGGGACGGCGCCACGAAAGGTCGGCACGACCGACACGGGAGGATGAGATGGTCACGAAGAAGACTCGCAAGCTGCAGAACGACGTCATGGACTCCGCACACAAGATCTGGCTCGCCGGGCTGGGCGCACTCGCCGTCGGTCAGGAGGAAGGCACAAAGCTCTTCAAGAACCTGGTCGAGAAGGGCCAAGACTTCGAGAACGCGGGCAAGGAGCAGGTCGAGAAGGCCAAGGGCACGGTGGCCGGCGTCAAGACGGTTGCCGAAAGCTACTGGGAGACCTTCGAGCGGACGCTCGACGAGAAGGTGACCGCCGTTGTTCATCGGCTCGGCGTCCCCACCAAGGACGAGATCGAGACCCTGACGAAGAAGGTCGAGGACCTCACGTCCAGCATCGACAAGCTGCGCAAGGCCGAGGGCCCGGCGCGCAAGGCGCCTGCCGCCAAGAGCGCCAAGTAACCACACTCAGAACGAGGCCGAGAGGGGGCGCCGCGGCGCCCTCTTTCTGTTGCGGCTCAGCCTCTTGGCCCCCTTTGACAGCTTTCTCGCTGGAGCTCGGTGCGCCAGGACTACCCGCCGTCAGCGGCGGCGCCAGGGCAACAGCACGCCCAAAGCGAGCAACGCGCCCCATACCGGCCACGGCGCCGACACAGCGGCAAGGATCGCCGCCGAGAGCAGGCAGAAGCCCCCGTACAGCGTCCCACCGAGACCGCTCAGCGGCTTTTCGAGCGGCCGGCTGGCGCGCTGCTCGACCAGTCGCAAGCCCTCGGTGACCAGGGTCGGGAGCTTGATCAGAGCATCCAGGATATCGGGCGCCCGGCGAGTCCCTTCACGGAGGAGGCGCACGGCACTGAACTCGTGCCGGAACATGGCCACCACGTGGCGGTGCGTGACCTCGGTGACGTTGAACTCCGGGTCGAGGAGCAAACCCACGCCTTCGTAGGTCACCAGCGCCTTGACCATCAGCACCATCTCGACCGGAAAGTACATCCGGTAGTGGGCGCCGTGACGCACGGACTCGAGGATCAGCTGAGCCAGGGAGTACTCCCTGACGGTGGCCGCCAACCGCCAGCGGCGCGAGATCTCTTCGACCTCGCGGCGGAAGCCTGCAGGGTCGGCGCCGGGCGCCGGATCGGCGATGGTGGCCAGGTACCTCGACGCGTTCTCGTAGTCCTCGATCACGAGGCAGTAGTAGTAGTACAGCAGCGCGCGTCGCAGCCGGGAACCGAGACGGCCGACCATCCCGAGATCGAGAAAGCCGATCCTGGGACCCGGGAGGAGCAGGATGTTCGCCGGATGCAGGTCGGCGTGAAAGAAGCCGTGCTGGTAGAGCATCCGGATCACGGCCTGCGCACCGACGTCAATCAGCCACCGGCGCTCCGACTCCGGCAGCGCCAGCGCTTCGGCGCTGTCGGGGCGCATGCCCTCGAGACGCTCCAGGCACAGGACGTCGCGGCCGGAGAGCTCGCGGTAGACGCGCGGGAAGACGATCTCCGGCATATCCTCGAAGCCCGCGGCGAAGGTCTCGGCGTTGTCAGCCTCCCACGTCATCTCTGCTTCGCGCAGCGTGTAGTCGAAGAACTCGTCGATGAGCCGCTGCGGCTGCAGGTGAGGCATGAACGCCTGCAGAAGCCTCCCCAACAACCGGATGAGAGTCGCGTCGCGGTGCAGGAGCTCACGGATGCCCGGCTTGACGATCTTCAGCACCACGTCCTGGCCGTCAGCGGTCTCGGCGCGGTGGATCTGGGCAATCGAGGCCGACCCGAGTGGCTCGGGGTCGATACGGCGAAACAGCTCGTCGAGCGGCCGCCCGAGGTCTGCCGCCACGACCTCGCTGACGGCCTCGAACGGCGCCGCAGGCACCCGGTCCAGGAGGTTGCGGAGCTCCCCGGTCACCGAGTCCGGAAGCAGGTCGCGCCGCAGGCTGAGGATCTGACCCAGCTTGATGTAGGTCGGGCCGAGCTTCTCCATCCGCCGCCGCAGCTGCACCGGGAACGGAGCCCGAGCCAGCTCGCGGTCAACGAACGGGCGGATGACCGCTCCTGTCAGCCGCCCCGGCCACCGTCGCGGCCGCTGCTCGCCGGCAGCGACAAAGGCGCCGGCCAGCAACCCGAGGAAATGCCGCTGAGTGGTCAGGAAACGCCGCACGAGGCCGGGAGCACGGAGGTGGATCGGCCCCATGCCGCGGGGGCGCCGCGCACCGGGTGTTTTGGCCTGGTCGGGGGCGGGGACGGCCGTCTCCGTCGTCATGACCTCAGCCTACACCCGAGCCGGGCAGCCGGCCTGCGAGAACTGCGGCTCCCAACGCAGCCCCCACCGCGGGCCCGGTCTCGCCTCGCCGGCGGCGGGTCTCACCGGTTGCGCCCGTACTTCTCGTGACTCGAGACCCAATCCAGAGAGGAGATCGCCGCGCCCAGCGAGATCTCGCCGGCAAGCGCCACCGCGGCGATGATTTCGGCCAGCTTCTTGACCTTGCCCTTGCCCCGGCAGCCCAGAATCTCGAGGCACTCGCGCTGGGTGGCAAGGCCGGTGCCGCCGCCGTAGGTCGCGACGATCAACGACGGGATGGTGAGCGACATGTAAAGATCGCCCTCGGTCGTCAGCTCGGTGTACAGGATCCCGGCCGACGACTCGGAGACGTTCGCAACGTCCTGGCCGGTGGCGATGAACATCGCCGTGATGCCGTTGGGCGAATGGGCGCCGTTGTTGTTGGCGCCGGACAGGAACGCGCCCACGTTGGCGACATTGGAGTGGTAGTAGAGGCTCTCCGGCTCGACGCGCATGTGCTCGACCAGCACGTCCCGGGGCACCACGGCCTCCGCCGTCACCCGCTTGCCGCGCGTACGCATCATGTTGATCTGAGAGGCCTTCTTGTCCGTGGCGAGGTTCGACTCGAGGTAGAAGCGACGCGGCGTATCGATCTGCTCGAGAATCCAGCTGCAGGCGGCGAAGGTGGCCCTGCCGACCATGTTCTGGCCGGCTGCATCTCCGGTCTGATAGTTGAAGCGGAGGTAGGCGAACTTGTTCGACAGGTAGACGTCGATGTACTCCAGCTTGGCAACACTGGACGTTGCCTCGGCGGCCTGTCGGATCGGCTCGAGGTGCGACGTCACCCAGTCCCGGAACTCGCGCGCCTCTCGGGCGGAGTCGAAGATGAATACTGGTGCCCGCTGCATCTTGTCGTCCTGGACGGTCGTCACCACACCGCCGGACAGGTTGAGAACTTTGATGCCGCGGTTGTAGGAGGCCACGAGTGTTCCCTCCGTCGTGGCGAGCGGGATGAGGAACTCTCCTTTTGCGTACTCGCCGATGACCTTGATGGGTCCGGCAAAGCCAACCGGCACCTGGGCCACCCCGGTGAAGTTCTCGATGTTCCCCTGGGTCGAGCCAGGTTCGAACGAGTACTTGGGCAGGTGCTCGAGCTTGACGCCCGTAAACGACTCGACGAACGCCTGCCGCCGCCGGATGATCTCCGGAGTGCTGTTGTTCTCCCGGTCGCAGGGGACGCTCTGCGGTCTTTCCGCGCGATCCCTGATCGTGTCCTTGACCTTGAAGCTGAGCTTCCCGAACGGCTGGGTGCGAAAGCGGAGCCCGATCTCGTGCTTGCCTTTGTCGAGCTCGATGCCCTTGCAGAGGATGGTCACCACCTTGGCGAGCGGGAACGCAACCGGCCGCGCCTCACTGATCTCGGACGGGTTGAGGCTGTGGTCCTGTCCAACCTCGAGAACCAGCCGGTCCCACGCCAGCTCCTGGCCATCGATCTCGACACCCTCCAGGTGCGTCAACGTGGCATCGCTGAGGCGGTTCTTGAGGCTGAACCGGGTCCCCTCCGGGCTGCTCTCGAGGCTTCCCAACGTGTACAACTGCTTCAGAATCAGTGACGGGATCTTCACGGCATCCCCTCCAGACTAGGTTCCAGCGGAGCTGAACCTCCCGATTCTATCATCGGGCACGGCGGTCGCCCTCCGCTCTCACCACACGAACGAAACGCCGACCGACGCTTCCGCCTGGAGGAGGTTCTTCCTGAAGTAGATCAGGGCGCCGGGCGCCAGCGTCGTGCTCCGGGTGTCGGTGCCCGTCCAGTAGCCTCTGAGATCGAGACGGATCGCCGCGTAGTCGCTGAAGAAGACCTTCACGCCGCCGGCAAGGCTCGCCGACAACCGGCTCTCGCTGTGGCTCGTCAGCGCCTGCAGGCGAAGCTGGGCCAGCCCGGTAGCTACCGCGAGGTAGTACGCGACGGAGTCACTGCGGTACCAGTTCTTGACCAGACCCAGCTGGAGGTAGCTGACCTTGAGCTCCGCCCCGGTATGGGAACCGTCGAGCGGGATGCCGGTCTCCACGTCGCCGTTCTGCCGGCTGCCCCACAGCTCCAGCTGGTAGTCGGCGGACACCGGCACGTCGATCGCGAAGGCGAGCGATGTGGACGCCTTGACACTGGCCGAGAACGACTTCAACGGCGAGATCTCGAAGCCCTGGAGGCTTCCCCCGTTACGGTAGCCGCCGAGCAGCGTCACCTCGTAGCGTGTTATCGACTGCCTCGGCAGCTGAGGCTGCTGCGCGGCTGCGAAGGATGGTGCGAGCAGCGACAGGACTACACACAACTGGAGGAGATGTCTGTTCATGACCGCTACTCTACCGCAACAGACGAGATCCGGGCTAGCTCCGGAGACCCGAGCGGGAACGAGACCTGGAGAGTGAGCTCACGACTCTGCTTCCAGCGCGATCAGGGTGGCGTGCAGGGCCTCGAACTGACGAGTGACCTTGTGGGTGCGGGCGAGGAACACGAGCGGGCGCGCAGCCTGGTGGGACTCCCGTACCTTGACCGACTGTGAAAGAAACGGCTCGAGCACCGGGTGCCCTTCCTCACGTAGCTCCTCGACCAGCTGCCCGGGCAGAGTCGCCCGCTCCTGGAACTGATTGACGACGATGCCGCCAACCCGGAGCTTCTCGTTGTGGTCGTCGCGCACCTCCTCGACATCCCTGAGAAGGCGGTAGAGCGCCCGGCGCGAGAACTGGTCGCAGTCGAACGGGATCAGGCACCGGTCCGCCGCGATCAACGCCGACAACGTAAAGAAGCCGATGGCCGGTGGCGTGTCAATGAAAACGGCGTCGAAGCCGTCGATGCTGTCGAGCGCCTCGCGCATCTTGTAGATCTTGTACTTGGCGTCGAGCTTCGCCTCCAACTCCTCCATCTCAGGACAGGCAGGCATCACCTCGAGGTTTCCGAACCGCGTGCGGTGCGTGAACGATCGAGCACTGTCGCGGAGCAAACGAAACCCGAGCGTCTGCTGGAAGAACCCGGCCAGGTTTGGGCTCGCTTCTGCGGCCGCTTCGCCGAGCAGGTAGTGGCTCGAGTTGGCCTGGGGGTCGAGGTCGACGACCAGCGTGCGCCGCCCTCGCGCCGCGCTCACCGCGGCCAGGTTGCACGTGATCGTGGACTTTCCGACCCCACCCTTCTGGTTGAAAACGACCCAGCGCATCAGTAGCCTCCTCGCCTCCGGCACCCCGAGGCTTGCCCTTCTCACAATCTAGCGTCCTTGCCGCAGTGCGTCAAGACCCCTCCGCACTGCGGCACAACCCCACTGGCCGTCATATCCGTGGTGGTAGTGTTGCAGGGTGGAACCGCGGGAAAAACGGGACCGCATGTCGTTCGTCGCATCGTCCGGCGAGCGCCGCCCGCACCGCGCGCGCCCGCTCGGCACAAGGGTTGCCGCAGTGACGGCTTTGCTGCTGCTCGTCCTTCTGGGGACCTTCCAGATCGCCCGGTTGCGGCGCCGCTCTGCCGCCGAAGCCGGGCCGCCGGCGGTACCCGCCCGCACAGCGACCGCCTACCCGACCCGGCGGCCGCCAACGCCGACCGCAACGCCGACGCCTCTCGAGATGGCCACCGGTTGGATCACTGTCGAGCCCGACGCGACGGAAACTCCGACCCCGCTGCCGACGGTCGCGCCCGCACGGCGTTGGCGCCCAACCCCGACCCCAGCGGTCGCCCAGTGCGTCGCGCTGCGCTGGTCAGCGGCACAGTCGAGCGTCACTCTCGGCCAGGTTCTGATCAGTGCCGAGCTCACAAACCACTGCGGCCGCGAGCTGCAGCCCCTCCAGGTGTGGGTCAGCGCAGCGGGCTACCGCCAGGGCGCTCTCGTCCAGGCTGCCTACGGCCACCCGTTCGACGTGCTCATACCCGGCCACTCTGAGGACGTCACCATCGGGCTTCCGGGCTCGCTCGACTGGTACGACCACCTCAGCGTCGAGGTTGGGGAAAAACCAAAGTACTGAGGGCCTCCGTGACTCCGTCACTGGCCTGGGTAGGTGGGGGAGCGTTTCCGGTCTTCGTTTCCTGTTTCCCCGGGTGGGTGGGCGGTGGAAACTAGTCACCTAATGGCCTAATGACCTAATCACTTAGTCACTCCTCCCCCACCTCCATTCCCGCCACGGTGCCAGGCCAAACGCAGCCTCGCCCAGGAACATCCCCGCTTCCATGCCGGCCCCCATCCCGAGCAGCATGCCGACGTGCATCCCAACCACCCGCGAGCCGGTCAGGGCGGCGATGGCGGGTCCGAGCAGGCGGCCGCAAGCGATCATGCCAGCCAGCATGGCCAGGTTGCCGACGATGTGGGTTGACACCCACCGTCGCCGGCCTGTGCGTGCGAGATCGGCACAGCGGGTCAGCCTCAGCGACGGCGGGATGGCGCCCGCGAACATCCCGAAGGTCATCCACGAAAACACCGCGCTCCACACGCTGCGCCGCGCCATCGTGTGCATCACCGGCGAGCGCATCGCCTCCAGCGCCGGCCCCGCCAGGTCCAGCCACCACCCGAGGAGCATGCCGAGGCCGCCGAACGCGGTCATAACGATCAGCATGTCGACGCGATGGTTGAGCCGCAGTCGCACCAACCAGGCCTGCCACACGAGCAGCGCAAGTGCCGCGGCCACCGCCACCAGCTGCAGCGCCGTCCGCACCTGCAGCCGCCCCATGACCACCAGCAACACGCCCTGGGCGAGCACTGCCACGGCGAGCGCCAGAGCGACCCCTCGGTCACGGATCACGTCGCCGCCCCGACCGTCTTCATGGAAGCGCGGAGTCTGGCCTCCGCCGCGGCCTCCGCCTCCTCCTCGGCGAAAGGCGTCGTCGCACGCCAGGTCACGACCAGGCTCGAGCAGGTCATCAGGATTGCAGCTGCCACCGGGTGCAGCAGGCCCGCGACCGCCAGCGCAATGCCGGCGACGTTGTACAACAGGGCGAAGCGAAGGTTGGTGCGGATCGTGGAAACCGTCCCCCGCGCCAGGCCGATCGCCCACGGCAGCACGCGCAGGTCCCCGGAGTGCCAGGAGATGTCGGCCACCTCGGCCGCCAGCTCTGCACCGGACGTCACGGCGACGCTGACCTCAGACGCGGCCATCGCGGCAGCATCGTTGACACCGTCGCCCACGAACAGGATCCGTCGGCCTGCCGCATGCAGGCGCTCGACCTCGGCAACCTTGTCCTCCGGACGCAATGAGGCCAGCACCCGACTCGCGCCCGTCCTCATCGCGCGCTCGGCGGTATCGCCGGTCAGCACCGCGGTGGCCACGCCGAGCTCGTGCAGCTCGCCGAGAGCGTCCCTCCAGCTCGAACGCAGGCGCTCGTCCACGACCGCCGCTGCCACCACCTCGTCGTCGATCAGCACCACAAGCTCGCGCGCCCCCGCGACCTCGCGCAGCCGCCGCCGCAACCGCTGCCACGCCGGATCGTCCGCCGCCGTGAGCAAGGCCGCGGTGCCGACGGCGACACGACGGCTGGCGCCCGCAGCGTCGGCGACCTCGGCCTCGACACCGCGCCCCGGCAGCAGCCGCAGCGCGACCACCCTCATCTCGTCCGAGCAGCCGGAGGCCAGGTCGTGGAAGGCCGCTGCCACCGGGTGCGTGCTGGCGCGTTGCACGGCCGCGAGGACCGCCCGGACCGTCTCCTCCGACAGGCCTCGGAGGGAACCCACAACCAGGTCGACGAGCACCGTCCGTGGCTCGGTCAGGGTACCTGTCTTGTCGAACAACGCCGTGTCGACGGCGGCCAACGCCTCCACGGCATCGCCGCCGCGAGCCACCAAGCCGCGGCCGGCCAGTCGCGCAAGAGCGCCCCATACCGCGAGCGGCGTCGCCAGGCCGAGGGCACAGGGGCATGCCACCAGCAGCACCGCCATCGCATTGAACAGGCCTTCTTGCCACCCTGAGTGCCAAGTCCACCCGGCGAAGGTGGCCGCCGCCAACGTTGCCACCACGGGCAGGAACCAGCCCACCACCCGGTCCGCGGCCCGCTGCAACGTCGAGGGAACCTGCCGGGCCCGCTCGATGGCATCGAGGATGCGGTCGATACGGCGCTCGGCGCCGTTCGCGGCTGCCACGATCTCGAAACGGGCGTCGACGCCGTGGGTTCCCGCCCACACCGTATCACCCGGACGCCTGTTGACCACGAACCCCTCTCCCGTCATCTCCGCCTCGCGCACGAACCCTTCGCCCACAGCGATGACGCCGTCCGCGGGAATCGTCTCCCCGGGGTTGACAACAAACCGCCAGCCGCGCTGCAGCTCAACGACCGGGATCTCGCGTTCGCTGCCGTCCTTCTCGAGCACCCGGCACACCGTCGTCTCCGGCGCCCACTCGAGCACCGAGCGCAAGGCACGGTCGCGGGCGGCGGCCGTCAGTTGCTGGCCGAGGCCGTACACCACCAGCAAGATGCAAACGACCTCGAAGTAGGTGTGCCCCGATCCGGTGAGGGCCGCGACCACCGAGGTCGTCATCGCCCCGCCAATCCCGGCCAGGAACATCGCCTCGATCGTCACCCGGCCCCGCACCGCCTCACGCCAGGCGTTGCGAGCGAGCGGCCAGCCGAGCAAAGTCACGCTGATCAGCGAGAGCACGAACAGCCCGCCGTTGACCGCCAGCCGCTGGCCGGCGGTGGCCTCGGAGCTGTTGATCGCAAGGCTGAAGGTCATGGCGTTGGCTGCGATCAGGACCCCGGCGATGACCCGCCACCAAGCACGCAGGTCCACCGGCCCACGCGGCCCGCAGCCGCAGGCCGAGGTCTCCAGGTTGCACGACTCCACCGCCATCTCAGCCGCCGAGCGGCCGACCCGCCTTGAGCCGTGTGAGGTCGTCTGCACGAAGCGAACGCGAGATGTCTCCGGTGGACTTGCGCACCGCCGCCACCAGCGCCGGCTTCACCGGGGTACCCGAGTTCCCCCATGAGCTTCGTACGTACGTCAGCACCGCGGCCAGCTGCTCGTCGGTCAGGTGCTTCCATGACGGCATCACCTGGTTGAAGTGTTTGCCCGCGACCTCGATCGGCCCCTCGAGCCCATGCAGCACGATAGCCGCCGCCACGTCGGCGCGGCCGTTGGCCCACTCGGAGCCGGCGAGCGGTGGGTAGTTGTCCGGCACTCCTTGGCCGTTCTGCTGATGGCACGACATGCAGTTGTTGAAGACCCGTCGCCCGAGGACCTTGGGGTCGACCTCCTTGGGCGCCGCCGGTGGCGCCGCTCGCACCCCCACCGCCGGATTCTCGTTGTACACCTTGGGGCTGAAGGCACCGCTGTACATTCCCAGGTACCAGCCCCCGAAGCCCATGATGAACAGACACAAGAAGACCAGCCAGCTGGGCGCCGGCTCGTAGCCGTCGCGCGGCTCGGCCATCTCGCGGTAGATCGGCTCGTGGAGGTCGACGACCACCGGACCCTCGGCCTCCCGTCGCTCCAGCTCCCTTCCGTGCGGACGATCCCGGTCGTTCATTGCGGCACCTCCGGCACCGGATGGCTGTGGTCGAGGCTCTTGAGGTAGGCAACAAGCGCCTTGGCCCGCCTGCTCGGCACGACCGAGTACCCCGGCACCTCCCAACCGGGAGGAAAGCTGAGGGCGTCGTGCGGTACCTGGACCTCGACCGGCACCTTCCGGAACAGGAACGGGAACGCCGGCATGTTCGAGCCTGGCGACGTGATGCGGGGGTTGTACAGGTGCAGGAGATGCCAGTTCTCGCTCGGCTGCCGGACCGCGATGTTGGCGAGGTCCGGCCCGGTTCGCATCGTGCCGAGCAGCGGCGGCGAATCGTAGATGTGGTCGCGCGCCACGGTCCGGCGGGTGCCCCACCCGCGCTCGATATCATCACCAAACCCCTCCGGGCGAACCTGCTGGCTGTGACAGTAGATGCAACCGTCGGCGATGTAGACGCCTCGCCCCTCCGCGACCATGCCGGTGGGCGGCACCGGGTACTGGGTTCCATCGGCATCGACCAGAGGCTGCAGGCCACCGAGCTGCTTTTCGGGAATCGACACCAAACCGGTGAACGACAGCAGGACCGTGAGCAGCACACCGACGTAGAGGAAGACCGCGCGGTTCATTGCGCACCCCCCGCCATGGCAACTACCGGCGCCGACGCCGGCTCCGGCAGCCGTCGTCCCTTGAGTGTGAACATCCTCCACACCAGGATCGCGAACGCCACGTGCCCGACCGCCATCAGGACACCCGCGAAGGTCCGCGACCACAGGTACGGCATGGTGTGGCGCACGACGTCCAGGAAGGCAACGTCGGGGTTGTCCATCGCCAGACCCTGCAGGATGCCGCCCCAGGTGAGCCCGATCCAGTAGACCGCCATCCCCAGAGCCGTTCCCCAAAAGTGGATCTTGATCAACCTCGGAGAGCTCCACTCGCGGCCGGTAAGCCGTGGTGCGATGTAGTAGATGGCACCGAACATCACCATCGTGAAGAAGCCGTAGACGCCGAGGTGGGCGTGGGCGATCGTGTAGTGCGTGAAGTGCGTGACCTCGTTAACGGTGCGCAGAGATTGCAGCGAGCCCTGGAAGCTGACCACCGTGTAGCTCATCGCACCGAGCACGATGAAGCGCAAAGTCGGACTCACCTTGAGCAACGCAAAGTGCCCCTTCATCGTCATGTGATGGTTGACGGCGACTGTTGTTACCGGAATGAACATCATGACGCTGCCGACGATCCCGACCGTGATCAGCCACGCCGGCAGCGGGCCGCCCACCAGGTGGTGGGTGCCGGCCCAGTTGTAAAACAGGGCCAGCGTCCAGAACCCCAGCAGCGACAGGTAGTAGCTGTGGATCGGACGGCCCAGGACCTTTGGCAGCAGGTAGTAGACCGTGGCCAGCCCGATCGGCGTGAACCAGAGCCCCAGCACGTTATGGGCGAACCACCAGTTGGTCGCCGCCTGCACCACCCCACGTGCCAGAGCACCGTGAATGAGGGCGTTGGCCATCACGTACAGGAACGGGAACCACAGCACCGCCCCGAAGAGGTACCACTGCGAGACGTAGACGTGGCCCACCCGGCGCGCCGAGAACATCATCAGCGAAGCCGCCATGACAACCACGAAGATCCCTGCGAACAGGAATGACCATCCGTAGGGGAACTCCAGCCACTCGACGCTGGTGCCGTGACCGGTGAGGATGGCGATCGAGCCGCCCGCCACGCCCAGGTCCCACAGCGCGCAGCCAACGACGAGCGGCAGCTGGAGTGGCAGCCGCACGCGGCTCAAACGTGCCTGAAGCCACAGCAGGGTGCCGACACCGGCCATCGAGCCCCAGCCGTAGATCATGGTATTGAGGTGGACCGGGCGAACCCGTCCGAAGGTCAGCCACTCCGCTCCCGACAGGAAGCCCGGAGTGTGCATCTTGATCGACGCGAGGAGAGCGAGCACGGTGCCGAACAGCAACCAGAAGACCGCGCTGACGAAGAATGCCACCACCGGGTAGGCACAGGAGGCGTCGACCTCGGCGCGCCACGCGGCTGCCGGCGCGGCATCGGAAGAGGTGGCCGCGTTCATGACCGGTCCCCCGTCTCGCCATCTGCGGTCTGGCCTCCCGGAAAGGCGTCGGTGACCATACCAACGGGCTCCTCGTCATCGAAGATACTCAACGCGCCACGCCCGAAGTCCCGCATCTGGCCGCTCCGTATCGCCCACACCAGGCCGTACACGGCGGTCACACCGAACAGGGCCACCACACCCCAGACGACAGCGTAGATCGGGTTCATCCTCTCTCCTTCCCCGGCAACCCGGGACAACGGTCGGGCCGGCCGGCCGCGCTCGGGCACCGTGCCCCACCGCGCGCGCACCGTCTTTCATATTTCCCGTGAGGCTCTGTCACGACACTGTCATTATAGGGGCACTCTCGATACGCCGCCCACGTTGCACCTTTCCTGCGCTCCTCGCCCTCGCGTCCGGTACGGCGCGACGCAGGCGGACGGTGTAGACTCCCTTGCAACCACGGAAGGGAGGTCCCATGACCGACATCATCACCCTGGACGCCGACGACCGAAAGCAGCTGCTCGAGCGGTTCCTGCGCTACGTCCAGATCGACACCCAGTCCGACGAAGACTCGACGACCAGCCCCTCGACGGAAAAGCAGAAGAACCTCGCGCGGCTGCTGGTGTCGGAGCTCAGCGAGCTCGGCCTCGAAGACGCGGCAATGGACGAGTGGGGCTACGTGACCGCCACCGTTCCCGGCAACCTCCCCGGCAGCCATCCGGCAGCCGGTAAGGTTCCCACCATCGGCCTGCTCGCTCACATGGACACCTACTTCTCGACCAAGGGTGAGGCCGTTAAGCCGCAGGTCATCGAGTCCTACGCCGGCGGCGACCTCAGGCTGCCCGGCGACCCGCAGCAGGTCATCACCGCCGCCGACAACCCCAACCTCGGCCGCTGCGTCGGTGAGACGATCATCACCTCTGACGGCACCACCCTGCTCGGCGCCGACGACAAGGCCGGGGTCGCGGAGATCATGACCATCGTCGCCTGGCTACTGCGGCACCCCGAGTTCGTTCACGGTCCGATCCGTATCGGCTTCACGACCGACGAGGAGGTCGGGCGCGGCACCGAGCACTTCGACGTCGAGGCGTTTGCCGCCGACTACGCCTACACCCTCGATGGCTCCGACCTCGGTGAGATCGAGGACGAGACCTTCTGCGCCGACACTGCCACCGTCACCGTCAGCGGCTACGACGTGCATCCCGGCTATGCCAAGGGCATCCTGGTCAACGCGGTACGGGTAATCGCCGCAATCATCGACGGGCTGCCCGAGGGCTTCCTCCCGGAGACCACGGAGAAGAAGGAACCGTACCTCCACCCCTACACGTTGTCGGGCGACGTTGCCAAGGTCAGCCTCAAGGTGCTGGTGCGCGCCTTCACAGTGGATGAGCTGAATGAGCGCGAAGACTCCCTGCGCGAGGTCATCGCTGCGGTCGGGAAGCAGTTCCCAAAGGCCAAGATCGAGGTTGCGATCGAGGAGTCCTACCGCAACATGTCATACAAGATCGCGGAGGACCCGAAGGTGCTGGAGTACGCCCTCGAGGCGACGCGCCGCCAGGGCATCGAGCCCAAGCGGCAGTCGATCCGAGGCGGCACGGACGGCTCCCGCCTCTCCTACATGGGCCTGCTGACCCCCAATATCTGGGCCGGAGGCCAGAGCTTCCACTCACTCAACGAGTGGGTGTGCCTCGACTGGATGGCCAAGGCCGCCGAGACCACAATCCAGCTGCTCGGAATCTGGGTCGAGAAGAGCGGCGCCTGATCCTCGACATCTGCCCGGCAGCGGCCGGTCGACGACCGCACCGCCAGGACACCGGGTTGAAACACGACCAAGAAAGGGTCGGCCACTTCTGTTCGTGCTGAGTGTCGCTGCAGGTTGACAACCTCCAGCGCCGGACCCACACTGTCCTCAGCGCAATAGAGACAGAGTATCGAATCGCCGCAGCGCCTCCGCCTGAAGGGTTGGGGGCGTGCGGGGCGTGTCTCGCGCGCAACGCCCCACAGCGGCAGCACGAGCCATGGGAGGTGGATCGTGGTCAAGAGAGCATCGTGGATCGTCCTGGGGGCCCTCGTCCTCGTCACGGCATTGACACCGCCGGCGTGGGCCGGCGACAAGGAACCGCAGATGGTCCTGGTCGAGGACAACCCAGTCGTGCCCGCGCAGGTCGAGGCGTATGAGGCATTCGTCAAGGAGTTCGTGGCCCAGATGGAGGCGTTCAAGTTCCCCTACCCCTGCTACACCTACACGACCAGCGACCTGCATTACCTGTACGTGTTCCCGGTCGCCGACTTCGCCGACATCGGCAAGCTCTTCGCCGCAGTGAACGAGATGGTCGCCAAGTGGGGCAAGGAGAAGTTCGCAGAGACCGTGAAGAAGAGCGTTGGCACCTACAAGTACCAGAAGTTCTCGCTCTACCTGTACCGGTCCGAGCTCTCCTACGTCCCGGAGGGAGTGAAGGAGGATCCCGAGAACCTCAAGTTCGTTTTCTGGGGGACGGTGCAGGGCCAACCCGGCCGGCAGAAGGAGCTCGAGGCCAGCTTCAAACAGTTCGTCGATCTCTACCAGGGCAAGAAGGTCCAGCATGGCTGGCGGACCTACATGACGGTGTTCGGGGGCAAGGGGCCCGAGTACGTGTACTCCGAGCACGGCCCCAGCGCCGGCAAGTTCTGGACCGAGGTCGAGGAAATCGACAAGGAGATCGGGGAGCCGGCCAAGAAGGCGTGGATGGAAATGACCAAGGTCATCCGTGGCTACCACTACTCGACCGGCAGCTACCGGCCCGACCTGTCCTACATCCCCAAGGCAGATCAGCAGAAACAGGAGCAAGAGAAGAAGGAAATGCAGAAGAAGACGGAGGGGAAGAAGAAGCAGTAACCCGCTCCATCCTGCCGATCTCACCTGGTCAGGTATCCGCCAGGATCTCCGCTCTCCAGCGACCCGCGGGAAGGGTGCGCTCGAGGCGCAGCAGACGACCATCCTCAAGCGTCACCCTGGCGACGTGTCGGACCGGACGGCCTGCCTCGGCCGGACCTTCCATCCGCTCATTGGCGATGCTCGCAATCGGCATGCGCTCCCCACCGATCCAGACCGCGACCGGGCGATCGTCGCCCCGACCCTCCGACCGGCACTCGACCCGGGCTATGAGTGGCAGGCCCACCGGTCGAGGATAGCAGCGGGGCCAAATGCGAGCGCAATCGCGGTGGGGAGTACTCAGGAATGGCGACCCCAACGGGATTTGAACCCGTGTTGCCGGCGTGAAAGGCCGGTGTCCTTGACCTGGCTAGACGATGGGGTCGCGATGCCTCTTCCTGCCGTCGCGCGCCGCCGACCGCGGCGCCCCGCTCCGGCCTGCCGGAGAGCGGGCTGCCATCCTACACTACAACGCTCCGTCACGGAAGCCCGGACGCGTTCTCAACCGTCTTCCCAGCCGCCGCTCACGCAGGGGTTCCGGCTGCCCTGCAAGGCACCCACCGTCCTCGCTACAATGCCACGGTGCGGAGCTTGCTGCGTCGCCCGGCCTCCCCGCTCGCCGAGGGCATCGTTCTCGGCGTCGCGGCCATGGCGGTGTACCTGCTGACCCGCACCAGGGACGTGGGCGGGGACGGCACGGTCTTCGCCAGCGCCGTCGACAACTGGCTGCGGGGGCGGCCCGAATGGTCGTTGCTCTTTCTCCCCCATCACCCAGTCTACAATCCGCTGGTGGCGGCGGTCAGCTGGATCGCCCGCGCCCTCGGCACCCGACCGCTGGTGCTCGATGTCGGAGCCGGGGTCAGCGCGGCGGCGGCAGCGTTTGCCCTCGGCGCCACGGTGGTACTGCTGCGGCGCGCCGGGGTCCGCGAGGGGGTCGCGCTTCTCGCCGCCACCGCGCTCGCCCTGGCCGGTGGATTCTGGGCCTACGCAACGCGGATGGAGGTATACACGCTGGCGGCCGCGGCGGTGGTGCTGTGGCTCGCCGCCGTGGGCCGGGAGCGAGCACGCGCCGTGCCGGTGGGCACGGCTCTGTGCCTGGCGGTGTTGGCCCACGCGGCAACCGGCCTGCTGGCGATCCCCACCGCGTTGAGAATGAGGCGGCGGCCGCGCGAGCTCTCCTTGGCTCTCCTGATCGGCATCGGCGTGCCAACCCTCCTGATCATCAGCTCGTTCGTGCTTCTGGAAGGTCGCATGACGCCGCTCGCCTGGTCGGCTGGCTTCTTTACCGGCGCCGAGTACCTCGAGCCTGCACGCGTTGGGTCCGTTCCGCAGGCCCTGCGAGGCCTCCTGCTCTGGGGCTTCTACCACTCCGCACCGGTGCTCAGGCCTGCAGCGGTGTTGTGGATGGACCGGCTTGGTGCTCTCGCCCTCGTGCTGGCAGCAGCGCTCCTGGCCCTGGGCGTCGTCTCGGCGGTCCGACGGCGCAACCCGCTGGCGCTGACCGCGCTCCTGGCGCTGCTGGCCTACCTCCCGCTGTGGCTGGTGTGGGACGTTGGCAACGTCGAGCACGTGGTGGCCGCCGCGCCGTTGTTTGCGGTACTGCTCGGCTTTGGGGCCAACGAGATCCCCCGCCGTGGCGGCGCCGGGCTGCTTGCCGCTACCGCGGCACTGCTCGTGGTGGTGAATGGGGTCGCCTCCGCTCTGCCCCAGTCGCGCCCCCAGAACGGCCGGGTGTGGGTCGTTGCGAGCTTCGTCCAGAGGCACCTGCCGCTCGATGCCGTCATCCTCTCCAGTGGGCGGGACGCGCGCCTGCGTCTCGGTCTGGAATACCTGAGCGGACGCCGGGTGGTCGACCTCACACTTGCAGTGTCCAGCGCACGGCAGCACGGGCTTCCTCCCGCGGCTGCGCTCGCCTACTGGCTGCAGGGGGCGGCATCGGCTCGGCATCCATGGGCCATGGGCGACGTCTTCGAGCCGCAGACGGCCGCCTGGGTCGAGAAGATCGGCCTGACCTCCAAGCAGTGGGACGGCGCTCTCGCGCACCTCCATCCGGGCCCTGCCATCCCTCTGAGAGGGGATGCGGCCCTGGTGGCCGGTCCGGTGTCGTTCCGTCCCATCAGCTTTCGCTAGCCCCAGTCGGACACCACCACACGGATGCCCGTTGCCGAGGATTGCGTGTGGTGCCTCTCTCTACCTTGCTGTCCGTCCGGCTCTGTCATGCCGGCGGCGCGATGCCCACGGCGCACTCCCCTCAAGGGCCTACGTTCGTCTCTCAACCGGCGAGCAGTTCCGAGTCGTCTTGCGGAGCCGAGGGCCTTCACGCGGTCAGCAGCGCTTTCTCCAAACGGTTCCAATCCACCGGTTTCGTGAGCACCGGAACGTCTTTGACCGTGACTGCGGCAGGATCGCCGGTGAGGACGATGACCTTGCTCCCCAGCTGACGGAGGTTGTCGAGGGCACCGGCGACATCGCCGTCGGCGAGATTCCAGTCAACGAGGGCAACCGCTGGCCGCCAGGCTGCCGATACTGACGCGAGCTCGCGAACGGTAGCGACAGCCCGCACTTCCCACCCACTCTCCTCCAGGAATCTGGCGGTGAACCGCCGCAGTACGGAAGCGTCCTCCGCCAAGACTATCCTATGACTCCTCGCGGGTATCTCAGGAGCCTCAACTCTCCGCGACCCAGCCGCTCGAGGGAGAAACACCGTGAACGTACTCCCTTCCGCAGGCTCGCTTTGGACCTCCACCCGTCCTCCGAGTGAGGTGATTCCAGCATGAAGCGTGCTGAGACCGAGGCCGGTTCCGGCCGACCTCGTCGTGAAAAACGGCTCGAAGATGCGCGAAAGCCTCGCCTGGTCCATTCCGACGCCCGTGTCCTCAACCGCGAACCACGCCTCGGCACCAGATTCGTCGGTTCCCATCGTCACACTCAGCCTGCCCTTCTTCGACATCGCCTCTGCTGCGTTCAAGAGAAGGTTCATCAGCGCGTTCACTACGATGGACCGATCAGCCGTCACGTTGACGTCCATGGGAAGGTGCGCCTCGATCTCAACGAGAGGGCCCAAGAGCGGCTTCGCAAGCTCGATTTGCTCCTGCAGGAGGAGCCCCAAATCGAGAGTCTCCGTGTGGGCTTCTCGCGGCCTTGCGAACTCCAGCAACCGCTCGATCAGTACGGATACCTGCTCGGCTCCAGCTATTGCAGTGTTGAGGTGTCTCCGTCCGAACTCCAGATCGCCGCCACGCAGGGAGAGGTCGATACCCGTGGTGTCCGTGACAATATCGCGCAGTTGACAGAGGTGAGCGAGAACCGAGGCGAAGATGTTGTTCAGGTTGTGAGCCAGCCCCGCTGAGAGCGCGCCGACGACCTGCATCTTCTGCAGCTCCTGCGCCTTTCTCTCGAGCGCAACCTCTCGCGTAATATCTCGCAAGATGAGCTGCACCTCGCCGGTGCTGGCAGGGCTGGCCGCGATTTCGAGAATTCCCTCATGTCCGAGACGGTCGGTAACGTTAGCGCGGAGCGGCCTCCGTCCGCCGTCGCCGCTGGCCGACAGAGAGGTCCAGGGGAACCTAGACGTGACATCTTCACCAACCGCAAACCAACGTTGCGCCCGCAGGTTCACACGCAGCACAACCCCTTTGAGATCAGCAACCAACATGGCATCCGGCGCTTCATCAAAGAGCCGTTTCAGACGCCCTTCGCTCTCGCTGAGTGCCGCATGCGCCCGCACCCGCATAAAGGCGAGGCCAACCTCGCTCGCTACACCTTCGAGTAGCCGGTGCCAGTCGAAATCGACCTCTGCGCCCTCGCGAAGGTAGAGGAAGAGAACCCCAAAGACCCCGCTATCGCCCCGCAGCGGCACGACAAGGTGACCGTGGGGCGCAGCATGACGTTGCCTGGAGTGAAAGACATCCCCCGCCGAGGACCCCGAGTAGAGAGGCTTGCCACTGACCGCCACTTCCCCGCAAAGGCACTCACCCAGGGGAACCTCCTGCTCGGCAGCCACAAAGGCAGGGTCGAGCCCGTAAGAGGTCGACAGCCGCAAGACGCCCGCGATCCGGTCGACGATGAAGATCCCGCCCGCACGGGCGACGGAGATTCGCCGTGCGACGTGGTCCATAGCGACCTCGAGCAACTCGCTTTCCGTCGTCACACGATTCAGCTCGTGGCCCAGGTCCGCAAGCACCCGGAGCTCCTCCTGCTGCCTCGTGATCCTACGAAGGTCTGCCAGCTCACGGCTGAGATCATGGATGTGCACGAGCCGCAGCTCTGGGTGCCCCGGAACCGGCCGCACCGATACGTCAACATCCATCGGCGAGTGTATGGGGCCCATGTACGCCCGCAGGTGACCTTCGGTGGGCCACCTTAGCGGCCTACCGCCCTCATCTCGAAGGGACAGGTCCTCGAGGCTCGTGCCCATACCAAGGACCGGTGAGATACCGGCAAGCTCGAGCAGAGCAACATTCGTCCTCTCGATCCGACCATCAGAGTCGACGACCAAGACGGGGTCCGGCACCCCATCCAGGATCTCCTGTTCTCGCGCGGCAGCGAGTCTGGCGCCATGCCTGGCGGCACGGGCACAAAGAACGAGCCGCCACACCAGATAACCTCCAAACGCAGTCAGAGCGAGCCACACGAGGTCGTTGCTCACCGCCCAGGCCGGAGTGAACCGGCCGCCTTCGGCCCGGTCTCGGGCGTGATGGATGGCGAAGAACACCGCGAGCAGTAGGACGAAGAGCAGGGCTGGCACGTGCAGAGCCCACCGAGAACGGCCACGGTGCGTCATGTTGTCTCCACCACCGGAGCGCCGCTCTGCTCGAGAACGCCCAGAAAGGCTGCCACCACCACGGGGTCGAAGTGCTTGGCCGTCTGTCTGCGCAGCTCCTCGATGGCCCCGATCAATGTCCGCGAACGCCGGTAGGAACGTTGACTCAGCATCGCGTCGAAGGCGTCAACGACAGCGA
>JAJDNH010000009.1 GCA_022340775.1 Acidobacteriota bacterium | reverse complement strand
CTTGATCGCCGCGACGAGCTTGTCGCCGAGTTGTGGTGACGTCGGCGGGCCGCCGCAGAGGTGGTTGATCGCCGCCTGGATGTCCTGAATCGGGCGGATCGGTAGGCGCGAGCCGCGCACCGCGTCGAGCAGGTCCTGCCGCTGCGGATTGATCGCAATGCCGCGCTCCGTGACGACGACGTCGATCATCTCGCCCGGACCGCACAGCGTCGTCACGCCGTCGACGATGACCGGAATGCGGTCGCGGAAGGAAGGTACCAGCAGCATCGTCGTCCGCGCCGCCAGGCAGTTCTGCCAGCCGCCGATGCCGTGCAGCAGGCGGCCGTCGGAGTGGGTCACCACGTTGCCGTTGAACTCGACGTCCACCTCGGTGGCGCCGAGGACCGCGACGTCCACCATCGAGGCGAAGTTCCCCTTGCCGTGGAAGTTATAGGACGTGAACGGCGAGGTGTCCACGTGGCGGGGGTGCTCCCGCATCGAGGCCACGCCGTCGAGGTCGAAGGTCTGCCCGTCGAGGATGGCGCCGATCAGGCCCTCCCGGAGCATCTCCACCATGTACTTGGTCGAGCCGCCGCGCGCGAACCCGGCGGTCACCCCGGCCGATCTCATCAGGTCGCGCAGGTAGATGGCGAAGGCCAGCGTGGTGCCGCCCGCCCCGGCCTGGAACGAGAAGCCGTCGCGCATGATGCCGGCCTCGGCACAGAACCGCGCCGCGAGCTCGGCTATCCGCAGGCGGTCCGGGCTCGAGGTGACCTGGGTCGTGCCCGAGACGATCTTGGCAGGGTCTCCGATTGAGTCGACGACGACAACCGCGTCCACGTTGTTGCCCTGGATCTGCCACGGCAGGCACGGGAACGGCACCAGGTCGTCGGTCACAACGATGACCTTCTCGGCGTAGATGGAATCGGCGAGGGCAAAGCCCAGGAGGCCGCAGGCGGCGGGGCCTGCGAGGCCGTTGGCGTTGCCGAACGGGTCGGCGGTCGGGGCCGCGATCACGGCCACGTCGATGTGGACCTCGCCGTCCTGGATCGCCTGCCAGCGACCGCCGTGGGAGCGCAGCACGCCGAGGCCCCGCATCTTGCCCGCCGTGCAGTAATCTCCCAGGGGTCCGTTCATCGAGCCCTCGATGTGGTGGATGACCCCGGCATCCATGTGCCCGATCTGGTTGGCGTGGACCGGAAATGACGCCGACGGGAACCACATCAGGTCCTTCAAACCCATCTCACCCGTGGCGTCGAACACCATGTTGGCCACCGCGTCGCCGTTTCTCAGGTGGTGGTGCGTGGAAACCACCATGCCGTCGGCAAGGCCGACGCTCGTCAGGGCTTCCTTGATGGATCCGACTCGCTTGTCGCCGTCCTCGCTGTAGTCCAGGCAGGTCGCGATCCTCGGCGCCGCCTTGCGGCCGTTGGGCCGGTGCCCGCCGCGCCCGGCGTAGGGCGCCTGCTCACGGCCGTTCACCTCGGTCGGCACCAGCCGCCCGGCTGCGTTCTTCACCAGCTTGGTTTCACTCACGGCTTCGTCTCCCATCGCCGAGCACTGCCCCTGGCCGGGGCGCGGGCGCCGGCGCCCAGCCCGTTCTCACTCCTCACCGGTGAGCATCCCGGCCGCAGCCGCCAGCTCGACGGTCCGCTCGGCCTGCGCCACTACCGGCGGGTCCACCATCTTCGAGCCCACCGCGACCGCGCCCAGCCCACGTTCCCGGGCCTCGCGGGCGGCGCGCACCACGGCCAGCGCCTTCTCCAGCTCGGCCCGGGTCGGCGCCATGGCCCGGTGAACGACGGGGATCTGGCCCGGATGGATGCAGCCGATGCCATCAAAGCCGAGGCTCCGCTCCCGGCGCACGTAGGCCTCGAGACCGGCCTCGTCGCGGATGCCGGAGAACACCGACGCGATCGGCTGCACCCCAGCCGCACGGGCGGCGTAGACGGTGGTCTGACGGGCCAGGAAGCTCTCCCAGCCCTCCGCCGTCCGCGGCGCGCCGAGCTCGGCCGACAGGTCCTCCAGGCCCAGGGTCAGGGCTACGACCAGCTCGTCGGCTGCGGCGATCTCGTGGGCGTTGCGGATGCCGAGCGGCGACTCCAGGATCGGCATGAGAAAAGGTGCGTCCTCACCGGCCAGCTCGCGCAGCAGACTCGCCACTCGCACGACCTCGTCGGCACGCTCGACCTTGGGCAGCAGCACCGTGTGCACGTTGTGTGGGGCAATCGATTCGAGGTCGGCGACGCCCACCCGGCCCTGGTTGACCCGCACCATCCGCTCGGAGCTGCCCCAGTCCATGGCCACCAGGGCGTTGCGCACCAGGATCCGCGCCGCGTCCTTCTCCGCCGGCGGCACCGAGTCCTCGAGATCGAGGATGATGCCGTCGGCGCCGTACAGCCCCGCCGACAGCATCAGCTTGGGCTGGTTCCCGGGGATGTACAGCCGGCTGCGGCGCAGGCGCCGCCGGTTCCGCGGCGCATCCGCGCCCGGCCCCGGCTCGGGAAGCACGGGCGGCCCGTCGAAACCGGCCCGCCCCAGACAGGTCTCGACGCGAGCCAGAATGACCCACTCCAGCGCGCCGAAGTCCTCGACCGCGAGCAACCCGGTTTCTACCCCCAGCGAGCCCGCGACACGCCGCACTGCAGCCTCGATGGCCTCGCCGTACAGGTAACCCACCTTGCTCGTGAGCTCGAGGCCGAGCACCCCTGTCCCCGGCTCGTACCGGACCTCGAGATCCGACCGGATCTTCTCGCCCGATGGACCGGCTCGGGCTGTCCGAATCTCTGCGCCCATGGCCCCACCTCCAGAGTCGGCTCGCAAACTGTAGCCCAGGAGCCCTCTCAGGCCAAGCCCGTAAACGACTCCGCTGTCAGGGAGAGGCCGGGTAGAACACAGGATCGCCGGTCACATTGTCAACGATCGAGACGTAGCCAAGAACCGGTAGGCCAGGGGCTGCCCACTCCTGGAAAGACAACGTCAGCTCCTGGGTCGGTCTGACCTCGTGAGCCAGAGCATGGTCGAGCTGATGGAGTGAGCGAGCAGGCACGTGCCACAGGCCGAATCCCGGGCCGGTGTTCCCCAACCAGCCTATTTCGAGGGTTTGAGCGGAGAGATTGACAAGCCCGACGCTGGTTCGAAATCCGGTTGACCCGTTCTCCTCCACGGGCAACCCCACCCAGCTGCCCTGGCCGGATCCGACGTCCGCCAAGGGGGTCCCGGCAACGGCCTCGCCGTAGCTGCCGTGACCGGAGGGGGTGTAGGTGCGACTGGCCACCGCCAGCATCCCCGAGGAAGGGCGGATCAGCAGCGTTCCTTTTCCGCCCGCCCCGAAAAAACCGGCCACCACGTCGCTGTAGTGTGCGGCGGCGCCCGGCACCAGCTCCATCTCGGGCGAGGAGACCTCGGGGCCAGCCGCATCGGCCGGCCAATAGTCGACGGTGAAGCGGGCCTCCTCCTCACCGGTGTTGACCACCTCGAGGTCCGTCCGCCACGAGGTCCCGTTGTACCCCGACTGATGCACGGCCACCGGTACGACCAGGGGCCCACTACTGGCACGAGCCGGCATCACGGTCACCGGGTCGCCGCTCCTGTTGTCGATCACCGAGGCAAAGGCGAGGGAGCGTGGGTCGGGCGCATGCGCGCCGCCCGCAAACTCCACCCGCACCCAGGCGTTGTCCACGGGTCCATCCACGAGCCAGTGCAGGAAACGGGTCAGCATGGTGTAGCTGTACGGCGCCAGGTCGACCTGCCGCGAGGCAACAGAGCGGCCGAGAGAGTCCCTCACCTCGATCGTGGCCGTCACCGGCTGCGCTCCGGCGTTGATCAGACCGAGGTTGGTCCTGAAATCGGGCCCCTCGCGCAGCCCGAGGAGATCCTGGACCGGTTGCAGGACGTCCACATCAACCATCGGCACGGCCTGCCCGTAGGTCCCCTGACCGCCCGCCGCCTCCGTGAAGGTGCGCGACCACCCTCTCAGCCGCCCGTCGGAACGGATCAGCACGGCTCCCGCTCCAGACTCCTCCAGGAAGGTCCCGCGGGCCACATCCTCGAGGTGCAGCGAGCCCACGGACGGCAAGGTCACCCAACGCCGGCTGGCTTCCGCCGCCGCCTGGCCCGAGCGCAGCAGGAAGAGGTCGGCGTCGGCACCCGGATCGGACACCGTGAGGTCGCTCCGCCAGCTGGTCCCGTTGAGACCGTGGAGGTGGGCAACCGCAGGGACCAGATAGGTGTGCGTTCTTGGCGCGTCAAGGCCCGAACCCGGGCCGGTCCTCTTCACCAACAGACCTCGCCGGCCCAGGATCCACGGGTTGCCACCCACTCTCGCAAGGTGGTCAGCCCGGAGGTTGACCAGCGATCTCTCACCCCACGCGAGCCCGTCCGGGCTCGCTCCGAGCGTGCTCCGCCACCGGCCGTGCCGCCGCTGGGGTGACGAAGCCACAAACCAGTCAGGCTCCTCGAACGTGAGGAAGGCGTCGCCCACCCACGCGGCATCTACGGGTGACGAACCTGAGCTGCGTCGGGTCCACGCCTCAACGTCGTTGCTGGTGTAGATTCCCGGCGTACCCGTGATCACCCAGCGACGTCCGTTCCAGGCAATCCCGGTGAAGATCGCAAGCGGGTCTTCGGGGTCCAGGTAGTGGTACCGCCACGTCTCACCCCGCCGGCCGCTGGTCACGAGCCCGTGCCAGCCCCCTCCGACGCAGACCCCGTCGTCGTTGCACACGAGCCGACGGAGCTCTCCGGCCACCGTCGCGGCTTGGGTCCACGACAGCCCGTCCTCGCTCCACCACACCACACCGCCGCTCCCGTCCGGCGAGCTGCCGCCGGCCATCAGCCCGTTGCCGTTTCTTGCCAGTGCATAGACCAGGGTTCCTTCCGGGGCCGGCTCGGACTGCCAGGCAAGGCCGTCCGCGCTCGTCAGCAGCGCGGCCCCCGCCGCAGCCACGAACCGCTCTCCGGTCCACGCCACGTCGCTGATCCCCCGCACCCCCCCGGGCACCGGCACCTGGCGCCACGACCGCCCGTCCTCGCTCACCAGAACCGGATCCATGCCGGGCAACCAGGCAGCCCCCACCGCCACCCAGCGACTTCCCGAAGAGGCGATCCTGGTGAGGTCCGGCTGGCCTGCGGTGGTTGCCACCTCCCATCCTGTCTCTTGGAGGCGCACGACCGTTTCCTGTTCGCCGAAGCCCAGGACTGTTCCATCGGCCAGCGTGAGCAGCGCGCCGAACCGCATCTGGACCTGCGGGGGCTGGTCAGAGGTCCATTGCCACTGCACGCCATCTGTGCTGGTTGCGGTTCCAGAGCTGCCAGCGGCCAGGAGCCGCTCACCGGTCCAGGCGAGGCTTTGGAAATCCCCCAGGAGACGGCTTGCGTCCACGGGAGTCCACGTCAGCCCATCGCTACTCGAGGCTGCCCGGCGCTGGGTGCGGCCCTCGGCATCGATCCGCGACGCCCCGAGGGCGAAGAAGCCTCCCGCCGTCACAGTCACATGAACAGGCGCGAAGTCCAGCGGCACGACCTGCCAGGATTGGCCGCCGTCCGTGCTGACGATGGCACCGTAGACGCCCGTCGTCGTCGGATCGTCGTCCTCAAAAGGCGTGGCCACCACAACGCCGCCCCGGCTGACGACCTCGACCGGCCACTGCCCGTAATACAGCAGTCTGGTCAGGCCCAAGGACCACTCGCTGCCATCGGAGCTGTCTGCCACCCGGGTCTCTCTTCCGAATGACTCGCAGTCGTCCGTCTCGCACTTTCCACCTACCGCCACAAACCGCTGCCCGGTCCAGGTCACGGCCTCGGCCCAGTCGAGTGGAGGATCCGCCTCGTGCACCACCCAGTGATCGCCGTCCGTGCTGGTCGCGGGCTCTCCGCCCTCGCCGATGGCGACGAACGTTCCGCCACCCCACGACACGGCGCGCAGTCCGGCGGGATCCGGGGCCTGCAGTCGGCCCCAGGTCGTGCCGCCGTCGTGGCTCACCAGCAGCCCGGGCCCATCACCCCCGGCCACCACGGTCCCATCGGGCGCCGCCGCCGCACAGCGCAGGTCGGTGCCGCCGGCTGGCGGCCACACCTGTATGAAGCCATCGGGCAACTCGGCCCAGACTGTACCGGCAGAGATGATCAAGACCACTGCTACCGCAGTGAGGGGCCCCCGCAGAGACATTGTCATGAAACCCTCCACCCGTTTCTACGGCACCGACCACTGAACTGTCACATCGGCGTCCAACCGGGTGAGGTTGTGATTGTCGTAGCGAAGAAAGTCCTTCGGCTTCGCCTTCGGTGCCTGGCTCTTTGGTGCCTGGCTTGAAGTATCGAAGTAATTGACCGGGTAAGCCTCACTTGCTCTAGGCCTCCCTCGGCATGAACGACCGTTCCAGCTCATAAGGGCCGGTTGCCCCTTTCTGCGGGGGACTTGGGGAGCTATCTCTGCAACTCCGGCGACCGTGCGGTCCAGAGCGACCGCACGTCTCGCGTCTCCGGCGGTCGCAAGGCAGCAAGTGGGGATGATCGTCTTGGCGGCGACCGCCGGAGCCTTGCTCGAGTCGCCTCTTTCAATCGTGGGGCCAATACTCCCAACGCCAAGGGCCGTGGGAGCCCTCCCCTCTCTGCGGATCCGGCGCCCGGACGTCTGCTCCGCAGACGCCCGTCGTCACCTGCCTCGGAGCGGGCAACATCGCGAGGGTCCTCCGCGGACCCGGCGACCGTGCGGTCCAGAGCGACCGCACGTCTCGCGTCTCGCGTTTTCCGTTTCCCGTCTTCCCGGGCGGGTGGGTGGTGGCCTCCGTCACTCCGTCACTTCCTCACTTCCGCAATCACCGCATCCGTCATCTGCGTCGTGGCCGCGGCGCCCTGCGCGACCGCCTGCGGGCCGCCGCGCAGCTTGAGCATGTCGTAGGTGCGAACCCGGCCCTCGGCGACGACCGCAGCGACCGCGGCCCGGATTCGCGCGGCCTTGTCGCCCTCGCCCAGCCAATCGAGCATCATCGCCGCCGCCAGGATCATGGCGATCGGGTTGACGATCGGCGGGTCCAACTCGGCGTACTTGGGCGCCGAGCCGTGGGTCGGCTCGAAGACCCCGACCTCGCGGCCGATGTTGGCCGAGGCGGCGAAGCCGAGGCCGCCGACCAGGCCCGCGAAGCCGTCGGAGATGATGTCGCCGAACATGTTGCCGGCCACGATCACGCCGTAGTCCTCGGGGTTCTTGGTCAGCCACATCATCTGCGCATCGATGTTGGTCTCCCACAGCTCGATGCCCGGGTACCGCTGGTGGACCTTGCGACCCTCCTCGACCATCATTCCCGAGGTCTCGCGCAGCACGTTCGGCTTCTCGCACACCGTGACCGACGAGTAGCCGTGCTCGGCGGCGTAGGCGAACGCCTGCTCGCAGATGCGGCGGCAGGCGCGTCTGGTAAAGATGCGGGTGGAGATCGCCAGATCCTCGGATGGTGTCTGCGCGAACGCCCGGAACTTGGGATGGCTCGCGAGCGCCTCGCGCACCGGGCCGGGCGGGTTGGTCCACTCGACCCCCGAGTACAGGCCCTCTGTGTTCTGGCGGAAGATGACCGCCTTGACCACCGGCTCCTGAGCCTCGCCCTCTGGGCCGCGCCGGATGAAGTTGAGCGGGTTGCCGGGGAAGGTCAGGCAGGGACGGATCGAGATGTCGAGATCGAAGCGCTGCCTGAGACCGACAATTGGCGAGAAGTAGACGTGTCCCTTGTCCCGCAGGGCCGGGCTCAGCTCCTTGGCCGCCTTGTCCTTCGGCTTCGAGGTGATGGCCCCGAACAGGCCGACCCTGTGCCGCGCTAAGAGCTCGACCGTCCGCTCGGGCAACGGGTTGCCCTCGTTCACCCAGTGGTCCCAGCCGATGCCGGCCTCGACCCAGTCGGCCTCGAACCCGACCGCCCCCAGGACCCTCACCGCCTCCGGCAGCACCACCTTGCCGATCCCGTCACCCGGCATCGCGACAACCGTACGTCTCGCCATGAGCTCCTCCCCAACAACAGGCTCTTTTCGCCCCGGCCGCCGCCGGAACGGCGACACGATAGCGAATGCCCCCGGGAAAGGGAAGCGGAGGGGTCCTGAGACGCCCTGCGGTCACAAAAGCCCGAACCAGCGCCCGCACCGGACGTACACTCGGTAGGAGAGAACCACACCGTGACCGGCAACGGGAAGGGATCACGCTTGTGCCGTGTGCTCGCCGCCGCCTGCGGGGCGTTGCTCACCGCGTCGCTGGCAACGGCCTTCGAGCCCTTGCCCCGCGCTCGGCCGGAGAGCGTGGGAGTCGACGCGGTGGCCCTCGCCGCCGCCGTTTCCGAGCTCGGCCGGGCGGAAGGGGCGAGGTCGGCCGTCATCGTCTATCGCGGCCGGGTCGTGGCCGAGGAGCGCTGGATCGGCCCGGAGACCGCCCTCGACGACGTGCGTTCGGTGACCAAGAGCGTGACCTCGACGCTGGTGGCACTGGCGATCGACCACGGCTTCATCGGCAGCATCGACGACCGCATGGTGGACTACCTGCCGCCGGCGCTGGTCCCTGCCGACCCCGCCAAGGACGCGATCACCCTGCGCCACCTGTTGACCATGACATCGGGCCTTGAGTGGAACGAGAGCACCGAACTGTACACGTGGGCGGTCGATCCCGACCCGGCCCGGTTCATCCTCGAGCGGCCTCTGGCGACCACGCCGGGAACCCGCTTCAACTACTCGACCGCGGCCTCTCATCTCCTGTCGGTCGTCCTCCGGGAGGCGACCGGCCTGGATCCACTCGACCTCGCCGACGCCTACCTGTTCGCCCCCCTCGGCATCACCGACAGAGCGTGGCTGCGAGACGGACAGGGCCGGCCCTTCGGCAGCTTCGGCCTGCAGCTGAGGACCGAGGACCTCGCCAAGCTGGGCCTTCTGTTCCTCGACCGCGGTCGCTGGGACAGCCAGGTGGTTGTTCCCTCCTGGTGGGTGAGCGAAGCGGTGTTCCCGCAGATCACAGGTTTTCAGGAGTACGGGCCGCTGACCAACGCCGGCTACGGGTACTTGTGGTGGTCCGCGGATGCAGGGGAGCACCGGGTGTTCATCGCCTGGGGGTGGGGCGGCCAGTTCGCATTCTGCGTACCGGACCTCGATCTGGTCGTTGCCACCACCGCCCGATATAACGTCCCGGAGGACACAGCCAACAGGCAAGAGAGAGCGATTCTCGAGGCGATCGTGACCCGGCTCCTTCCCGTCTTCCCCGTCCCTGCCCGCCCACCGATGCGAGCGTCCAGACGTGCGATTCCTGTGCCTTCGACGGCTCTAAGAGTGTCAAGAACGACCTCTGAACGGTCCCACCTCCCTTGACCTCGACGCATTCCCCCTGCTACCCTGCGACCCCCGCGCGGTGCCCGTGTGCACAAAACCGGCGCGGAGGAGGGGGTGAACGCCGGATGCCGACAGGTGTGGTCGTACGAGACAACGAGTCGTTCGAGCAGGCACTGCGCCGTTTCAAGCGCAAGTGCGAGAAAGCGGGCATCCTCTCCGAGGTCAAACGCCGCCGATTCTATGAGAAGCCTTCCGAGCGCAAGAAGCGCCAGGAGGTGCAGGCGCGCAAGAAAATGCTTCGCAAGATGGCCAAGCAGCGCCGGGCGGGCCTGCTGTAGATCGCAGCAGGGTAGACCCGGCGTGAAGCGCTCAGCCGCCGCAGAGGTCGAGCTCGACCGGATCCTCGAGATGGTGGCGGCACACGGCGCGAGCGCCGCGGCCCGACGGCAGATCACGAGCTCCGACACCCTCCCCACCCTCGGGGAGGGTGTTCTGTCATCACGGTTGACGGACGAGATCAGCCGCCTGCTGGACGAGGACGGGCGGCTCACCCTCGCCGGCCTGGACGAGGCGGAGCCGTGGCTCGACGCGGCGGCTCCGCCACCCCGCGCCGCCGAGGATCTGATGAGCCTGCTCACCTTCGCCAAGCGGGTCCTCTCGGTCCGTCGCCGCCTGCAGGCGGCTCCCGGTGAGCTCAAGCTCCTGCACGACCTGGGCGGCCGCCTGCCCGATACGGAAGGCCTGGTCGGGTGGGCGGCATCGCGTCTCGGCCGAGACGGACAGGTTCCCGACTCGGCCTCCCCCGAGCTGGCAGCACTCCGCCGCCGCCTGGCGAGCGGCCGTCGCGAGCTGCTGGAGCGACTGGAGGCGATCCGGCGCTCCAACCCGGACGCGGCCACCGACACTCCGCCGACGCTGCGCCGCGACCGCTACTGTCTCGCAGTTCGGCGCAGCGCACGTTCGCAGCTTCCGGGCCTGGTGCTGTCGAGCTCCGGCTCGGGAGCCACCCTGTACATGGAGCCGTATGAGGTCGTCGAGCTCAACAACGACCTCGCCGACATCACCGCCCGCGAGCAGGCGGAGGTCCAGCGCATCCTCGACGAGGTCTCCGCGGCCTTCACCGCCGCTCGCGAGGAGCTTGCCGCAGCGCTCTCGATCCTCGTCCGGCTCGACGCCGGCCAGGCCCGGGCGCTGTTCGGTCGCGCAGCCGCCGGCCGCGTGGTCGTGCCCGGCGAGGGCGGGCAGCTCGTCCTTCGCGGCGCCCGACACCCGCTCCTCGACGGGCGGCTGCAGCCCCTGCGCGCCGAGCTGTTCGGCGAGGCCGAACGGGCCAGGAGCCGGCCGGTCGTGCCGCTCGACCTGGAGCTTCCCGACGGAGTTCGCACGCTGGTCATCTCGGGACCCAACGCCGGCGGCAAGACGGTCGTCCTCAAGACCGTCGGGTTGATGGTCCTGATGGCCTACAACGGCATCCCGCTGCCCGCCGACGAGGGCACGACCATCCCGGCGTTCGACGGCCTCTGGGTGTATATCGGCGACGAGCAGGAGCTGAGCGCCGACCTGTCGACGTTCTCGGGCGCCATGAGCGCGACCGCCACCATGCTGCGCGCGGCCGACTCGCGCTCCCTGGTGCTGTACGACGAGCTCGGGGCGGGCACCGACCCGATGGAGGGGGCGGCTCTCGGCTGCGGCATCATCGAGCAGCTGACCACCTGCGGGGCGCTCACCGTCGCCACCACTCATCTCGCAGCGATCGCCGTCTGCGCCTCGTCTACGGCGGGCGTGGAGAACGCCGCCATGGAGTACGACGAGGAGGCGGGATGTCCCACCTACACGCTGCGTGTCGGACGCCCGGGACGCTCGCACGGGCTGGAGATCGCCGCCGCGATGGGGCTGCCGGACGCCACCCTGGCCCGCGCTCGGGAGCTCCTCGGCGGCAAGCACCTGGAGCTCGAGCGGTGGCTGAAACGCCTCGAGGGGCTGGAGGCGGACCTGCTCGCCGAGCGACGACTCCTCGAGGAGCGAGAGCGCGAGCTCGACGGGCTGAAGGAGTCGGCCGCGGCCGCCGTCCGCCGCCTCGACGAGGAACGCGATCAGCTGCGCGCCACTCTCGATGTCGAGCGGGGACGGCTCCGCCAGCGGGCTCGCCGACAGCTCGACGAGGTGATGGCGAAGATCGAGGCGGCGGAAAAGGAGGGACGTCGGATCGGCCGGCGACGCCGGGAGCAGCTGCGGGCGGCCGCCCTTCGCCTCGACGATGAGGCATCCCCGTCTCCCGGGACGCCGGCCGACCTCGAGCCGGGGGACGCCGTGCACGTGCTATCGCTGTCCTCGAACGGCATCGTCGAGCAGCTCAAAGGCTCCACGGCGCTCGTCAGCTGTGGCGGCAAGCGGGTGTGGGTCCCGCGCAGCGACCTCGAGCCGGTACCTGAATCCGCCACCACCCGTCCCCGGCCGCAGCTGAGGCTGAGCATGGAGGACGTTGTTCCGGACGAGATCCACCTGCTCGGAATGGACGCCGAGGCAGCACGGGAGGAGCTCGAGCGCTACCTCGACCGGGCGATCGCTGCCGGCAAGCCGCTGGTTCGCATCGTCCACGGGCACGGCACCGGTACACTCCGAAAGATGGTTCAGGAGCTGGTTCGCCGCCACCCCGGAGTGCGCTCGTTCCGCCACCCGCCGCAGAACCGCGGCGGCACCGGGGTCACGGAGCTCGACCTGGGCGGGGGTGCCGGTGGCTGACTTCGATCTCGGCCCGGCAGTCATCGCCAGGGTGCGCGACGCCGCCGACATCCTCGAGGTCGTCGGCGAGCACGTCCAGCTCCGCCGCCAGGGGCGTCGGTGGGTCGGCCGTTGTCCGTTTCACCAGGAGAAGACACCGTCGTTCTCGGTCGATCCGGAGCGCGGTCTCTACTACTGCTTCGGCTGCCACGCCGGCGGCGACACGATCCGTTTCGTCATGCAGGTAGAGAACCTCGAGTTTCCCCAGGCCGTCGAGCGGCTGGCGCGCCGGTTCGGGGTCGAGCTGCCGCCGCGCACTCCCGCAGCCCGCCGCCAGAGTCAGGTCGCCGAGAAGGTGCGCGGCCTGCTGGGCGAGGCACAGCAGTGGTTCGCCGACCAGCTCGTGGGCCCGGCCGGGGCCGCCGCGCGGCAGGAGCTGGAGCGCCGCGGGTTTACGGCCGACACCTGGTCCGAGCTCGGCTTCGGCTTCGCGCCGGACGAGTGGCGGGCCCTGCTCGACCACCTCAAGCGGCGGCATCCGGAGGGAACCATCGTCGACGCCGGCCTTGCCGTCGTCAGCGACCGCAGCGACCGCCCCTACGACCGCTTCCGCAAGCGCATCACGTTCCCCATCCAGGGCGGTGACGGCCGCCTGGTGGCGTTCGGGGGGCGGATCCTCGGAGACGGCGAGCCCAAGTACCTCAACAGTCCCGAGGGGCCGTTGTTCCACAAGCGCTCGACACTGTTTCTGCTCCATCGGGCGCGGCGGCCGATGGCCGAGGCCGGGCACGCCCTGATCGTCGAGGGCTACTTCGACTGCCTGTCTCTCCACCGCGCGGGGATCACCCAGGCGGTGGCCACGCTCGGCACCGCGCTGACCCCCGACCACGCCCGGATACTGCGCCGCCTCACCTCCAAGGTACTGCTGTGCTACGACGCCGACGAGGCCGGCAGGAAAGCCGCCGTCACCGGCAGCCGCGTGCTGCTCGAGGCGGGCCTCGAGGTCGGCCTGCTCGACCTCCCGGCCGGCCGCGATCCGGATGACGTGGTCCGCGAGGACGGTGTCGAAGCATTCCGCTCCCTCCTCGAAAGCCCGGTGCCGGTGCTCGACTTTCTCCTCGGCGAGCTGCCCGCCGACCCGCGGGAGCGCCGACGAGTGGGGATCGAAGTGGCGCCGATCGTGGGCGCCGCTCGCGACACCGTGGTCCGCTTCGGGCTTCTGGAGGAGCTCGCCCGGCGCCTCGACCTGCCGCTCGAGATCGTCCAGGAGCGTGCCCGACGCGCGGCCCCGACCTCCCGGCCGCCCGCCCCCGCGCCGGCAGCCAGGCAGACCACCCTGCCGCCGGGAGAGCGCGAGATCCTGCGCATCCTCCTCACCTGCGACCCGGAGCGGCGCGGGTCGATCCTGCCTCAGATCTATCCCCCGCTGTTCGCGGCGCCACTCGCCCGTCGCCTGCTGGAGCTTCTGCGGGAGGTACCCGAAGACGATGACCCGGTACAGAGGGTCATCGACGCCGGCCCCGGGGAGGAGATTACCGGGCTGCTCGCCGAGCTGACCCTTGGCACACTGCCGCCACCCAGCCCCGAGGGGACCCGCGCCCAGCTTGCAGTGCTGTTGCGAGAGCAGGGAAAACGCCGGGCGGCACAGCTTCAGGCCGAGATCGAGGCCGCCGCGGCCCGCGATGACACTGACGAAGTTGCGCGGCTGCAGGCGGAAAAAAGACGAATTCGGCTGGAAATACCCAAGATTGGATGAATCGGGCCCAGGAGGGGTTGCCAAACCCGGCAAGGCGACCCATATTGCTGGGGATGGGGACGTTTACCGGCGGGAGGACCTTCTACGCCGCACCGAGAACCAGCACAGTCGTTCAAGCGTAACTTCCTGATCTACCGGCCACAGGCCGCGGGGGAAGTGAGTGCCGATGGAGGCTGTTGTGCCTGTGGCACGCCGGGGGATGCGCCCACGACAGGGAATGGCGTGTGAGCAGCCAAAGGCGATCGCCCGCCAGAAGCGTGGAAGCGCCCCGACCGGACCCAGGGGAGGACGCCAGAGTGGTGATTGAAGAGAAGTACCCGGAGCTCGGAAAGCTGATCCAGACCGGCAAGGAACGCGGCTATGTGCTCTATGAGGAGCTGTACGAGAACCTCCCCGAGGACATCACAGGGATCGCGGAGGAGCTCGACGAAATCTACATGCGGCTGAATGAGCTGGACATCGACGTGATGGAGGGCGAAGCGGCAGGGGGCGACGGCCGCGAGTCGGCACGCCCGAGCGCCGATGGCAAGGCCAAGGCCGACGAGCAGGAGCAGGAGAAGACGGCCGGTCGGCCCGCCAACGAGCAGCTCGAAAAGACCAACGACCCGGTCCGGATGTATCTGCGGGAGATGGGAACGGTCCAGCTGCTGGACCGCGACGGCGAGGTCGAGATCGCCCAGCGGATCGAGGCCGGCGAGGCGAGGGTGTTCATCGCGCTCTCCAAGGAGCCCGAGCTGCTGGAGCTGTTCCTGTACACCAACGAGCAGGCCAGGCGCGAGCGCCGCGGCGTTCGCGAGGTCCTGCAGGCGGAGCAGGTCAACTTGGACGGCAAGGGCAGCGAGCGGGTCCAGGAGACGCTGTCGCTGTTCGCCAAGATCAACCTCCTCGACGAGGAGTCCAAGGAGCTGCGCCGGCGGCTGCGGCGCTGCAACAAGAGCGGCAAGCGCCATCGCGAGCTCGCCGACAAGATCGCTGCCAACATCGCCGACATCGCGATCCTGGTTCGTCGCATCGATTTCACGACCACCACTCGGAACCGGCTGCTGACCTTCCTGAGAGAGGTCGAACGTCAGTTCTCGATCCCGGTCGTAACCATCAACCGCGACCGCAAGAAGGTCCAGCAGGAACGCAACGTCGAGCGGCGCCAGTTCTACACCGCGCGCATTTCCCGCTACGACGAGGAGCTGGAGCGGCTCGAGGAGCGGTACAGGATCCCCTACGAACGTCTCAGCGCGCTTCTGGCCGAGGTGCGGCGCGGCGAGGGGGAGACCGACCAGGCCAAGCACGAGCTGATCGTCGCCAACCTGCGCCTGGTGGTCTCGATCGCCAAGAAGTACACCAACCGCGGCCTCCAGTTCCTGGACCTCATCCAGGAGGGCAACATCGGCCTGATGAAGGCGGTCGACAAGTTCGAGTACCGCCGCGGCTACAAGTTCTCCACCTACGCAACCTGGTGGATCCGGCAGGCCATCACCCGCGCCATCGCCGACCAGGCTCGGACGATCCGCATCCCCGTGCACATGATCGAGACCATCAACAAGCTCACCCGCACCACCCGCATGCTGGTGCAGGAGCTGGGGCGCGAGCCGTCGGTGGAAGAGATCGCCGAGCGCATGGAGATGCCGGTGTCCAAGATCCGCAAGATCCACAAGATCTCGCAGGAGCCGATCTCTCTGGAGACGCCGATCGGCGAGGAGGAGGACTCCCACCTCGGCGACTTCATCGAGGACACCAACTCGGTGTCGCCGATCGAAGCGGTGATCATGCGCACGCTCAAGGACCACACCGACAGGGCGCTGCGGTCGCTGACCTCGCGCGAGGAGCAGGTGCTAAAGCTGCGCTTCGGCATCGGCGACGGCACCGAGCACACCCTGGAAGAGGTCGGGCGCACCTTCAACGTCACCCGCGAGCGCATCCGCCAGATCGAGTACAAGGCCCTGCGCAAGCTCCGTCACCCGGCACGCTCACACCTCCTGAAGCCATTCTCAGAAGGCCAAGAGTAGAGGTCCGTCCGGAAGACCCGATTTGGCTGCAATCCGCGATACGGGCGCCTCGGCGCCCGTTCTTCTTTATCGGAGACCCGTCGGGTAGCCGGCGGGAGGGTGGTCGTAGGTGACGCCCTCGCCCTGGACGATGTTGCCCATCGGGAACCCCACGCAGCCGGCGTCCCGCAGCTTGCCGAGCACGCTGGCGATCTCCTTCGGGGAAACCACCAGCACCATGCCGGCACCCATGTTGAAGGTGCGCCAGAGGTCGTCCTCGGGCACCTTGCCGCCGGCCGCCAGGATCCTGAAGATCGGCGGCACGTCCCAGGCGCCGACCTTGATCGTCGCCCCGAGACCGTCGGGAAGGACCCGCGGCAGGTTGTCCGTGAGGCCGCCGCCCGTGATGTGGGCCATCGCGTGCACCAGGCCCTTCTCCAGGAGAGGCCAGACCGGGTCGAAATAGCACTTGTGGACCTTCAAGAGCTCGTCGGCGACCGTACAGCCGAGCTCCTCGACGCTGTCCTCCGGAGCGAGCTTGAGCCGCTCGAACAGGATGTGGCGCGCCAGTGAGTAGCCGTTGGTGTGGAGGCCCGAGGAGGGTAGACCGACGAGCACGTCACCCTCGAGAACGCCGCCGCCGTCGAGGATGCGCCGACGGTCGACGGCGCCGACGATGAAGCCCGCGAGGTCATACTCGCCGTCGGCATAAAAGCCCGGCATCTCCGCGGTCTCTCCTCCGAGCAGCGCGACGCCGTGATCGCCACAACCGCCCGCAACTCCTGCCACCAGCGCCTCCACCACCGCCGGGTCGAGCCGCCCGGTCGCCAGGTAGTCAAGGAAGAACAGCGGCCGCGCCCCCTGAACCAGGATGTCGTTGATGCAGTGGTGCACGAGGTCGCGGCCGACCGTGTCGTGGCGGCCGGTCATGAACGCCACCCGCAGCTTGGTCCCAACGCCGTCCGCCGACGCCACCAGGACCGGCCGCTTGACCCCCGCCGCCGCGATGTCGAAAAGCCCCCCGAACGAGCCCTGATCGGACAGCACCCCGGCCGAGTAGGTCGAACGCACCAGCTCCTTGATTCGCGCCAGCGCCCGGTCCTGGGCGTCGATGTCGACGCCGGCCTCACGGTAGGTTGTCATCGCCGCCTCCTCCACAGTGAAGGTAGCCGCCCCACCCGAGCGGTGCAACATTGGGCCCGATCCCGCAGCGCCATGTCACTCTCTCGTCCCTCGTGTCGAGACCGGGCTGACCGTCCCCGAGGGGTGCAGCCGCAGGCCGCGGATCTGCCAGAGCCCGGATCGTTCAGTCGCAATCTACTGTGACCGACGATACGCCAGCCATCGCTGTGCTCTTCACGGCTCGCCATCCTCAAGGTACAGGAAGTACCCCTCCGGTAGCTCGCCGTTCAGAACCCAGCGCTGACAGACGTCTCGCCGGTCTCGCTACGATGGCTCCTGAACAACCCGGGCTTGAGGACTTCCAACTTCTTTGGGTCTTCGCGCCTTGGCATCTTTGCGTTCTGTCGGTTTCCCCGGCCTGCAGCGACCCGGAGCCCATCAGAGCACCGGGCTGACTCTGTGCCACTCTGTGCTCTCTGTGGTTTCCTCTTCTTCGTGTCCTTCTTCGTGTGTTCGTGTCCTGGTGGTTGCCGCTCACGCCATCCCGCCCAGTGGTGCACCACCGGCGCCGCCCCTGCTGGCGCTCGTCGTCGATCCCTGGTACAACCCCGGCATGGCAGTCACACATCTGTTCCGGTCTCCCGGCCTTTCGCCGGCGCGGGTGGCCGCGCTTCTCGCCACTGCCCGCGAGCGCGTCTCGCCCCGCCTCACCGGCCTCGAAACCGAGTACTGCTTCAACGTCGAGCTCGCCCGCGAGGTCGCGCCGGCCGAGACCGGAACCCTGACCTGGCTGCTGGCCGAAACCTTCGATCCCGAGGGGTTCGGCAGCGCCAGCTTCCTCGACCCGCAGCGGGGAACCATCGTCGAGGTCGGGCCGCGGATGACGTTTACGACCGCATGGTCGACCAACGCGGTCGGTGTGTGCCACGCCTGTGGCCTTGATGCCGTGAGTCGCATCGAGCGTTCGCGCCGGTTCCTGATCGAGGCCGAGCCGCGGCTGTCGGCCGAGGAGGCCGCCGCCTTCCTGGCCCTGGTCCACGACCGCATGACCGAGTGCCCCTACCCGCGCCCGCTGACCACCTTCGAGAGCGGGATCGAGCCGCGGCCGGTGCGCACGGTGCCGGTCCTCGAGGAGGGCCGGGCGGCGCTCGAGCGCCTCGACCGCGAGATGGGCCTGGCCTTCGACGACTGGGACCTGGAGTACTACACGCGGCTGTTCCGGGACAAGCTCCACCGCAACCCGACCGACGTCGAGTGCTTCGACATCGCCCAGTCCAACAGCGAGCACTCGCGGCACTGGTTCTTCAAGGGCCGCCTCGTCATCGACGGCCGCGAGGCGCCGGAGCACCTGATGGCGGTGGTCCGGGCGCCGCTCGACGCGAACCCCAACAACAGCGTGATCGCCTTTCGCGACAACGCGAGCTCGATCCGCGGTGGCCCGGTGCAGTCGGTGGTACCGACCCAGCCCGGAGCGCCGGGCCCGCTGACGGCGGCTGAGCTCGACCTCGACGTGACGCTGACCGCCGAGACCCACAACTTCCCCTCCGGCGTGGCCCCGTTCCCCGGCGCCGAGACCGGCACCGGCGGCCGCATCCGCGACGGCCACGCGGCCGGCCGTGGCTCGCTGGTGGTCGCCGGCACAGCCGCCTACTGCGTCGGCAACCTCCGCCTCCCCGGCCGGCCGCTGCCGTGGGAGGACCCGGACTTCGCCTACCCCTCCAACCTGGCGTCGCCGCTCGAGATCGAAATCGAGGCCTCGAACGGCGCCTCCGACTACGGCAACAAGTTCGGCGAGCCGGTGATCCAGGGGTTCACGCGCTCGTTCGGTCTGCGCCTGCCGGACGGGGAGCGCCGTGAGTGGCTCAAGCCGATCATGTTCTCGGGCGGCATCGGCCTCATCGATGCCCGGCACAGCGTCAAGGGTCAGCCCGAGCAGGGAATGCTGGTCGTCAAGCTCGGCGGCCCCGCCTACCGCATCGGCATGGGCGGCGGCGCCGCTTCCAGCATGGTCCAGGGCGAGAACCCGGACGAGCTCGACTTCAACGCCGTGCAGCGTGGCGACGCCGAGATGGAGCAGAAGCTCAACCGCGTCATCCGCGCCTGCTCGGAGCTCGGCGAGGCCAACCCGATCGTCTCGATTCACGACCAGGGAGCTGGCGGTAACTGCAACGTACTCAAGGAGATCGTCGAGCCAGCGGGAGCCAGGATCGAGATCCGGGACGTTCTCGTCGGCGACGACACGCTGTCCGTGCTGGAGATCTGGGGCGCCGAGTACCAGGAGAACGACGCCCTGCTCGTCCGGGCCGAGCACGGGGATCTCCTTCGCGAGCTGTGCGAGCGCGAGAAGGTGCCGTTCTCGTTCGTCGGTAGCGTCACCGGAGACGGCCGCATCGTCGTTCGCGACGCCGTGGACGGCTCGGCGCCGGTCGACCTCGAGCTCGACGACGTCCTCGGCGACATGCCGCAGAAGACCTTCGAGCTCGAGCGCCTGGCGCCGGCGCGGCAGCCGCTCGCGCTGCCACTTGCCCTGAGCGTGCGTGACGCGCTGGAGCGCGTGCTGCGGCTGCTGTCGGTGGGCTCGAAGCGGTTCCTGACGACCAAGGTCGATCGCGCAGTGACCGGCTTGGTGGCGCGCCAGCAGTGCGCCGGCCCGCTGCAGCTCACAGTGGCCGACGTGGCGGTCATCGCCAACAGCCACCTCGCGACGACCGGCGCCGCGACCGCGATCGGCGAGCAGCCGCTCAAGGGCCTGATCGAACCGGCGGCGATGGCCCGGCTGACGGTCGGCGAGGCGCTGACCAACCTGGTGTGGGCCCGGGTGAGCGCGCTCGAAGACGTGCGCTGCTCGGCCAACTGGATGTGGGCCGCCAAGCTGCCGGGCGAGGGCGCCGCGCTGTACGACGCCGCGGTGGCGATGCGCGACGTCATGCTCGAGCTCGGAATCGTCGTCGACGGCGGCAAGGACAGCCTGTCGATGGCCGCCCTCGCGCCGGCCCCGGACGGCGACTCCGAGACCGTCAAGGCGCCGGGAGCACTGGTGGTCTCGGCCTACGTCACCTGCCCCGACGTCACGGCCACGGTGACCCCCGATCTTGAGCTCGGCGAGCCCGGGCGCCTGCTCCTCGTCGACCTCGGGGGAGGCAGGCACCGCCTCGGCGGCTCCGCCCTCGCTCAGGTCCACGGGCAGGTCGGCGACACAGCGCCGGACGTCGACGATCCCCGGCTCCTGGCGAGCGCCTTCCGCACCGTGCAGCGGCTGATCGGCGACGGCCGGATCGCCGCCGGCCACGACCGCTCCGACGGTGGCCTGGTGACGACGCTGCTGGAGATGGCGTTTGCCGGCGACTGCGGGCTCGACGTCGACGTCCCGGGAGGCGGCGACGACCCACTGGCGGTGCTCTTCGCCGAGGAGCTGGGCCTGGTGCTCGAGGTCGACGCCGACGAGGTCAATGCCGTGCTGGCAGCGTTCGAGAAGGTCCAGGTGCCGTGCACCGCGATCGGACGCACCGCCGTGACGCCGACGGTGCGCCTGTCCGTCGACGGCCGTGAGGTGCTGTCGGCCGACATGCGCGAGCTGCGCGACCTGTGGGAGGAAACGTCGTTCAGGCTCGACCGGCTGCAGGCCGATCCCGGGCAAGTCGACCAGGAGCAGGAGGGACTGCGGCGGCGCAGTTCACCGCCCTACCGCCTGACATTCACTCCCCAGGAGACCGCCCCCGCCATCCTGACCGGCTCATCCAGGCAGCCGGTCGCGATCCTGCGTGAGGAGGGCTCCAACTCGGACCGCGAGATGGCGGCGGCGATCTGGTCGGCAGGGCTCGAGCCGTGGGACGTCACCATGTCCGACCTGTTGGCCGGCCGGACCACGCTCGAGCGGTTCCGCGGCCTGGTCGCGGTCGGCGGCTTCTCTTACGCCGACGTCCTCGACTCTGCCAAGGGCTGGGCCGGGGTCATTCGCTTCAACGAGTCGCTGGGCAACGAGTTCCAGACGTTCGCCGAGCGGCCGGACACCTTCACCCTCGGCGTGTGCAACGGCTGCCAGCTGTTCGCGCTGCTCGGCCTGGTGCCGTGGCGCGGAATCCCGGACGCCGTCCAGCCCCGCTTCATCACCAACGCCTCCGGCCGCTTCGAGTCGCGCTTCGTGACCGTGGCCATCCAGGAGAGCCCGGCCGTGCTGCTGCGCGGGATGGAGGGCTCCACTCTCGGGATCTGGCTGCAGCACGGAGAGGGGCGGGCGCACTTCCCGGATCCCGCCGTCCTCGAGCGGGTCGAGGCCGAACGGCTGGCGCCGGTGCGCTACGTCGACGACGCCGGCGAGCCCACCGAGGCCTACCCGTTCAACCCCAACGGCTCGCCCCGCGGCATCGCCGCCCTGACCTCGCCAGACGGCCGCCACCTGGCGATCATGCCGCACCCCGAGCGGACGTTCCTGAAGTGGCAGTGGGGGTGGATGCCGCGCAGCTGGCGGGCAGAGCTGGCCGCCTCGCCATGGCTCAGACTCTTTCAGAACGCTCGCGATTACTGCAGCTAGCCGTAGAGGCCCGGCCGGAGAAGCCCGTTCGGACCTCTCGAGGCTCTGAACGACCAGTACGCGTCTATGGCCAAGCCGTACGCCGCCAGCCGTGTTCCCGACCTCGCGTCTCTGTTGTAGCAGCGGGCGTCTCGCCCGCTGCGGTGGGTGGGTGACCGCCGGTACTGATTCGGCAGCTCACGAACACGGCGCGCCCCAGTCTCATGAGCTGCAGCCGGGCTTCATTATCCAGAACGGCCCTCCAAGCAGACGGCGGGCCCGCCCGCACCCAGGGCAGAAGCCCAGAGGCCGCTCATCGCCGTGCGAGCAGGTGGGCGTGAAGCAGCGGCGGCTGCGGTCCGCTGCAACGGGACGCTAGACGGCACTGGCGTTGGTGACTGAGCAGACAACGCTTGAGTTTTGAAGGAACGAGACCGTGACTTCGGCGTTGAGCCCGCTGGTGAGCTCTGTGAAACGCTCTGGTGTGACCGTTGTGGCTGTGAAGCCGTCTCTGCAGACGATCGTGCCGTCCCCGGTTGCTGACTCGTCGATCTCGCCGACCAAGCCGTGGGTTGCCTGAACACGGAACCAGGCCAGTCGGTGGGGCCAGAAGGCATCCGCGTAGCTGAAGAACAGGGCTTTGCCCCCAGGCGTGAGCAGGCGAAGTGCTGCGGCCATGAGTTGTCGCTGGTCGACGTGCAGCGCCGAGATGCCGTTCTGTGGGCAGCAGACAAGATCGAAGGATGCCGGCCGGAAGCAAAGGGCCGATGCATCCATCTGAACCAACGAATTGCTCGACCCGACGAACTGCTCATGATGTGCGAGTGCCAGGCTCGAAAGCGAGAGATCGATCCCAACAAGCCAGGCGCCACTCGATACCAGTGCAGAGAGAACCCGGCCGTACCCGCAACCCAGCTCCAAGACCCGTGAACCCGACTGAATGGTCGCGAGAAGGAAGTCAACCTCGGCTTTGAGGTAGGCCTGCACCTCGGGGGAACCGAGCTCGTACACGCGTCGGAGACGCGCTGCCGACAGTTCGTCATAGTAGGAGCGCATTGCAGACCCGATCTGACGCCGCAGCTCAGCGGAAGCATGCCGCCGCGTGGACAGCTGGAGGTGTGGCACCGGCGGTCGCGGTCCGCTGCGACGGACAGTGAGGCCGATTCTCGCAGGTCATCGAGATGCCTTTCGGGACAAGAACTCGGGGATTCGCTCGCCCTTGGCCGAGCAGGCCCTGAGCTTCTCCAGGCGTCTCAGCCGGGTGTCTTCGCGTTTGGCGCTGACAATCCACCAACTGACCGTCTTTCGATAGGAGGGCGGCTGAGATTGAAAGAACTCCCAGGCGGCGTCGTCCCGTCTGAGCAGCCGGTCGTACGGAGGCTCGAGCTGGGGCCTCCGTTGTTCGTAGGAGTAGACAACAGACCTGTTCTCCTTCCGCGCCTCGAAGGCTGCCAGTCCCGCGGGTTGCATCCGGCCCTGTTCGATGAGCTCCCGAGCGCGTGAGATGTTGACCTTGCTCCAGGTGCTCCCGGGTCTCCGAGGCGTGAAACGGATGGTGTAGCTTCGATCATCGATCCGCTTGCGCACTCCATCGATCCAGCCGAAGCAGAGCGCTTCGTCGACCAATTCGGGCCACGTGATGCTCGGCTCGCCCGAACCCTTCTTGAACAGGCCTACCAGCAGCTCCCGCTCGGTCGTGTGGTGTTTCGCGAGCCACTCTCGGAACGCCGATGCAGTCGGGAAGAACGTGGGTTTCATGATTCTACCGACAGTAGAGGTGCACAACGCCCCGCAGAAGGCGCCGAGCGCCTGAGATCAGCGGCGGTTGTGCACCGCTGCTGCGACCCGCTAGGCGCATAGCCGGTTACCTCCCACCGACTTCTTGCTGAGCTTCATCCGCGTCCTTCTGGTAGACGGCACGCCAGTTCTCGATCGGAGTGATCCCAGCGAGGGTCTGGAAAAGCCGATGCCGAGCCGCTGGATCAGGCAGCGAGAGAACCGCCGACTCGACGGCGTTGACGCCGTAGTTTGACGAGGTCAGCACGAACCAGAGGTACTGCTGCTCCTCCTCGGGCGTATGGGCGGCAGCAGCGCGATGCACCCAGTAGCGCGCCCCACGAAAGGCAAGGACGCCCAAGCCGGAGTAGCGTTGCAGGTGGACAAACAAGGGCAGTGAGACGAGAATGATGGCGAGAGCCACCACCGCAGTGATCGCCTGTGCACGTGGTTTGCCCCGACGGGTGAGTAAGAACCAGCCCGCTATGACCATTGTTGCGCCCAGGCCCACGATCAACAAAATGAGGGCCCAGTCGAGTTGAGATGTGTCACGGATGGGGAGCATATCGAATCAGGTGCCTAACGCCCTGAGCTCAAATGAGACCATGTATCCGGAGATGTTCCGACCCGATACCGAAGTAGGGACGACAGCGGGTACGACAGGACACCTCCGACGGTGTGAACCACGTGGTTGAGCCACGCCCGCTCGCCCCCTACGAGCCCGGTTGGCAGGCCCAGGAGGTGCGCGGCCTTCTCGACCTCGCAGAATGCACACACCGCCGCCAACGCGACGATACAGGTGAAGCGGAACCGGGGACTTGCCCAACGCCGCTCCGCAGCGGCGACACCGCCGGTCAGACCGGCGTTGACGAGGAAGATGAGGGCCATCCCGCACGGGATCGCCATCACCTTGAAGTACTGGACGTTCAGGTTACCCGCCAGCGACCCGTCCGTTGTACGTGCCAAGAAACGCAAGGGCGAGTCACCGAGGCACAGCACCCAGGTCGGGTCGATGTCCGTGAGAAAGTCGCTGAAAAGCCGAGCCACACCGATTGCCGCCAGGACCACCGCCAATAGGATGGTCCACGACAGACGCGAATCGCGGGGACATATCGATCGGGTAGACATACTCATGGGTGCCACGTATCGCATTGCCATATCAGGGGCCGCAATGTCATCAAGTGATACGTAGCACCAATTTCGGGCATCAGCTCGGAATCTCTTTCCCCTGCCCCAATCGGCCATGCTGAAGGTGGGCGGCGAGGCGCTGCTCTCGCGCTCTTGCGACCCGCTCCCGGTTGACCACCACCAACCGTCGCTCCAGCTTCCTACTCTTGAAGAGCAACCGCATCAGCGCGTTCAGGCCGCCTGGGGACGGGGCATCAAACATCCGGTGCTCTTTGTAGAACCCGTAATCCGCTCGGAGAGACGCCCCGCTTGTCGCTGCCAGGTCACGGAACGTCCAGTTGGTGCCGCGGATGCCGAACCGGTCCGCAATCTGCCACTTCTCGTCGAGCGCCCGGTCCAGGTCTTCGACCGTCCGGCGCACCGAGGCGGCAAAGGCCGGGCCATCCGCGGCGCTCTGAGTCAGCGCAGCGATGCAGCGCGTGCCGAACTTGTTGAGGACAAACTGCAAGTACCAGCCGGCCTCCGCCTCCAGCGGCCCGCCGCCGGTGGCGATGACGAAGCCATACTTGCCCTTCAGCGTGGGGCGATGGGCGATACCCCAGCCGCGGTCCAGAAAGGCCTTCAGGTGACAGTCCACCATCCCGGAGGCACAGGTGCCGACGTAGACGATGCCATCTGCCTGGTGCAGGCGCTGCTTGATCGCCTCGTACTCGTCCTTGAGAACACACACTCCGTCCCCGTTGAAGTCGCAGAGGTAACACCCCACACAGGGACCGACATGGCGGTCCTGCAGCTCGATCACCTCGACGCTGTTCCGGGAGTAGCGCTGGATGGACTCTATGATCGAGGCGTTGGCGGCGTCTTCCGACACGCGATTGCCGGTGAGAACCAGGATCGTCTTGTCGCCGGTCTTCGACGCCGGTTGATCGTCCACGGCAAAACCCGGTCCCCGGTGTGTCGACGAGAGAAACCTGCGTTCCACCGGCGGATAGTATCTCGCGGGCACATACCCGTCGGTCAGCGCACGGTTGAGCTGCCCGGCCAGGATGCGGCAGCTGTCCTCCGTCATCTCTTCGTCCTCCACATAGCCAAAGAAGGGGTTGCCCACGGCAGACACATCCCCGGCGTAGCCAAAGCCCAGCTGCTCGCTGACAAAGCGTACCCGGTCGAGGATGAAATCGTCGTGGACGCGGACCGAGGTCATGACTGCCGCCGCGACCTTGCCGCTGAAGTCATATCCCTGTTCAAACAGCTTGTCGAGGAGATACTGCATCTGCACCGAAACGAACAAGAGCCATGCGCCGAAGGTCCAGACGACGGCGTCGGCCGTCTGCATCTTCTCCACGATCTTCAAGAAGGCCGGCTCGGCCTCGCCAGGATCCGTGGACAGCTTGGCCTTGGCCACGTCAAGGAACTCGTAGTCAAAATCGAGGAAGCGGGCCAGGTACTTGGCCGTGCATAGGCTGGCGCTCTGTTTACGGCGGGGGCTGCCGCAGAGAAAGAGTACTTTCTTCATCGCCATTATCTTATCCTCCTGACCTCAACGAGCACCTGGTCTTCAAATACGCTCTTATCACCATTCCGATAGCGATCTGCATATCGTCGGCTCATGACGGCTGAGACCGATATCGTGCTGGTGCCTGGCGCCAATGCACTCAGTTCCAATCTGCCGGTCTGATTCACTGTGGCTGAGACAACTTCTGGGTCGCTGGATGTCACCTTTTTCACATCGCCTGCAACGCCGACTTTCCCGTGATATTTCCGGCCTGAAAAGACCCATCCGCCGCCTTCATGATAGTCACCAACAATTGGGACGAATACCCCGACAGTAACGACATCACCGACGTGAAACTCATGTGTCAGGCGTCGAATTGCTCTCGGTCCATCTGGGGCGTCGATGAACTCTAGAGAAACGAGCCGTTCCTCATCACCGGGCACGACAACCGGATCAGTAAACTGGAACATCCCAGCTTGGGTGTCCGGCCAGAATCGATCCCTATGACAAGTACATCCAATCATGACCGCAACAGTCGCTGCCACGACTATAAGAAACAGCGGGACAGTCCTTGAGTGTTCTTCCATATCGTTCTTACCAACGATATTGAGTTTGACCTGCGGGAGCAAAATGCCAACCGGCGGTTCTGACGTGCAAGCCGAACAACCATTCGGCCTTCCGGCCTACACCGTCAAGCTCGAACCCTTGTTGGGCAGCTCTTCTTCTGCCGGCCGCCGTCCGACCACCTCCATCACCGGTGAGGAGAAGAAGACGGTCGCGGGGTCCTGGCACCGGACCTCCCACTCGGCGAGAAAGCTGCTCAAGACCTCCCGGGTCAAGTGGCCCGTGTCGACGAGCGTCGGCAGCAGCTGCCTGAAGAGTACATCGGGCCAGCGCCACTCCGACGATCCGGGCCGGATCGCCTTCGCCACCACCCCTAGCTCCACATCGAGACCCACCTGACCGAGCAGCCCGGGAAGGACGTTCCCGATCTCGGGATTGCCTCCATGGTCCCCGGCAGCCGTCCGCATCAAGGCCTCGGCGATCAGGTCAAGGTGCTCGGTTCGGGGATGGACCGTAATGTGCCGGTAGTTGCAGAACTCGGCCAGAGCGCACGCGGCCCCAGGTTTGAGCCACCTCGCGATTCGGGCTATGAGGGGCCCGACCTTGTCCTCGGGGAGATACATGAGGACCCACCGGCCGTACACCCCGTCGACGCTCTCCAGCGGCAGGTCGAACCGCCCCAGGTCCGCCACCCGTGTTTCCACGTTCCGGAGGCCGGCGGCGTCCACGAGTCGCTGCAGCCGAGGGATCGATCTCTCACCATCCCGGTCGACGGCGATCACCCGGCCCTTCGGCCCCACCCTCTGCGCCAGATCCAGCGTCGTGAAGCCCGGCCCGCAGCCGAGATCCACCAGGGTGTCGCCTGCCTTGAAGCCGGCCCGGCTCAGGAACGCCTGATTCTCTTCCTGCCAAACCCGGTGCTGATCCCCCAGCCGTTCCAGCTCCTCGTCTCTGTATCCGAACGGGTACGGATCAGCATCCGTCGATGACATTTGTCTCACTCCTTCAGCCGAGAGGTTCCAGGATCCTGTCCCAATCTGATGACAACTCCCAACGCCTCACCTACGTTTCGTCATTCCAGACGTTGAGCTTGCCGACGTCTTGACCGGAGTGGAGTGGGATGACACAGAATCGGTGGCCGCTCGGGGCTTCCATCACCCACCAGTATTTGACCTTCTGGACGCGTCTGGCGCCGAGGCGCTCGAGTCTCTCAACCTCTGAGTCGAGGTCATCGGTCTTGATGTCGAGGTGAACGCGACTCGGGTGGGTCACGGACTGGACCTCGATGTACGGTTCCCCAGGTGGGGTGTCGAGGGGAATGTAGTTGTCGTCATCAGGATCGGATGAGGCGCGGACAGCAAAGCCAAGAGCCTGGCTCCAAAAGAGGGCCTCTCTTTCGAGGTCGTCGGTGTTGCAATCGATGATCAACCCCCCCAAGCGACTGCGGTGCATGGTCCTGATCCTCCTTCTGAATACCCGGTCTGCAGCGCTCGACCTGACGCGGGAGTTTAGCTGGTGCGCACCGCCGCTTGCGCGAGTGGCTGTGAAGCAGCGGCGGTCGCGGTCCGCTGCAAAGACTCGGAAGGCCCCTCTACGCGGAGCTCGCGAACATGGTCAGCACGCCCACGAGGTTGAACATGGCGTGAACCACGACACCAATCCGAAAGTTCTGTCTGGCCTGCACGACGAACGCTATGGGGAGGAAGGCCACGAAGATCACCGGCAGGCCCCAGGGCGCGAAGAAGTGATACAGCCCAAACAGAAACGCGCTCAGGACCGGAGCCAGCCAACCCAAGTGCTTCATGCGGGGCAGCAAGAACCCCCGGAAGTAGGCCTCTTCGACCAGGGGTGCCAGTAGGCCCGACAGAAGGACAGCCAGCACAAGAGTCACACGCCTTTGAGCAGAAGGAGAGGAGACGACACCGCTGACAAGTGCGTGGTTGCCGAGCTGCGCCGGGAACCAGGTGAGGTACCAAGCTTCGAGACGACCGCTAAGTGGGATAACCGCCAGTGAAGCGAGGGCCCAGCAGAGGAAGAGAACGATCGGCCAACCCACGTAGTCGCCGAGCGTGCCCGGAGAACGGTAGCCGATGAGACGGCCCAAGGAAAGACGTGATCCAGAGCGCTTCGCCGAGACGAGCATTGTGCCCACAAGCATGGGCACAAGACACGCCGGGATCAGAAGCAGCTCAGCCAGATAGGCAGTGAGCCCATGCTGAATGAAGAAGCGAGAGAGAAAGATGAGCAGCGCGGTGAAGACGGCGCCAGGGATGAGGTGGAAGCCGAGGATCCCCAACACCGTGAGCTTCGCAAACTCCTGTGAAGACTCGTCGGTCGCTGGCATAAGCAACATCGATCAGGGGTGGGAAAACGGCCTAACGCTGGCGCTCAGCGAACGCACACCGCGCGGGCGGGCAGAGGTAGGACAGCGGCGGTAGCGGCCCGCTGCAAGCGCGCGTCACGAGTCCGACCAGGGTGGCTTCCACGGCAGGTTCTGCCAAGCCTCCTGGGCACCGATTAGTTTGATCCCCATTGGTGCCAGGCTTTAGGATCTTAGGATGTGTCGATGCCAGCTCCAACTTCCCAACTTCCTAAAGCCTGGCACCGAAGTGCGGCAGCGGTGGGTGCGGTCCGCTGCAACGACTCACTAGGCAGCCAGACCTGAGACACCCGTGTTGAACAAAGCCTGACTGTGAACCGATCACGTTTGGTTGCGTTACTGACTAGTGGCTTGAGGTGACTGCGTGAGA
>JAJDNH010000005.1 GCA_022340775.1 Acidobacteriota bacterium | reverse complement strand
GCTGCATCTATGAGCTCGACCCCGTCACCAGGACGTCGACCGGCACCAAGATCTGCCCGGCGACCGCCGCAGCCCCGATCGGGCTCGCCTACGACCCGGTCTCCGACACCTTCCTGGCCGGCTCCTGGGACGACGGCGTCATCAACCGCTTCGACCGTTCGGGAACCGTCCTCGACAGCGTGAACGTTAATCTGAGCATCGCCGGTCTCGCCTACAACCCGTCCACTCACCACCTCTTCGTGCTCGTCAACGATGCGGCGCCCGCGGATGTCTACGTCCTCGACACGGCCGACAACTTCCACCTCCTGCGATCCTTCGCGATCCAGGACCTCGGCGACTACGAGCAGGGAGGGCTGGAGATCGACTGCGCCGGCAACCTGTGGGCCGTCGACCAGGTATCCGGGGAGGTCCTCGAGGTCGCGTCGGGGGAGACGGGGGCCTGTGATTACATGGACGCCCCATGGCTCGATGTCAGCCCGTCGTCCGGCGCGATCATGGCGAACGCCACCAAGTCGTTGACCCTCAGTGCGACGACCATCGGCCAGCTGCCGGGTCTGCACCAAGCTCAGCTCGCGGTCGTCGACGTCGACCCGCTCGCTCCGATCAGCGTCCCGATCTGCTTCACCGTTGCCTTCCACGACGTTCCGGAGGGGAGCTTCGGCGATGTGCAGATCCACGCTATCGCGGGGGCCGGGGTGACCTTCGGCTGCGGTAGCGGCATCTTCTGTCCTGCCGATAACATGACTCGCGGCGTGATGGCGCGGTGGATGATCAATGCCATGCACGGTCCCAACTACTCGCCGCCTCCATGCGCCGGCATCTTTGTCGATGTCCCGTGCGAGACCACATCGAACTCCGATTACATCGAGGCTCTCTACAACGAGGGAGTCACGGCGGGCTGCAACGCCGATCCGCTCATGTACTGCCCGGATAGTCCGGTGCTCCGTTCCCAGATGGCAGTGTTCCTGCTCAAGGCAAGGCTCGGGAGCGGCTACAAGCCACCCGCCTGCACCGGCATCTTCGACGACGTCGCCTGTCCGGGCGGGTTCGCGGTCGACTGGATCGAGGACCTCTACAACCAGGGCGTGACCGCCGGGTGCACGGCGACCAGCTTCTGTCCGGATTCCATGACCCGCCGTGATCAGATGGCGGTGTTCGTGAAGAAGAACTGGAACATGCCGACCTGCCAGTAGACGCTCGTCCGAGTGCTGCGTGACCCGCATCGCTCATCGGGGGCCGGGCATTTGCGCTCGGCCCTTTCTTGTCGTGTGACAAGAGGTAGGTCCGCCCGGCATGGCCAGGACAGCAATGATGAACTGAGAGGACCTCCCGGCCAAGAGCGGAGGCGAGGTACTATCGGGATCGTGACGAAGCGACATCCTGCCTGGGCGGTCGTGCTGGCCCTCGTTCCCGCGCTGGCCCTGGTGGCCGGCCTGCCGTTCGTCAACCGGCTCGATCCGGTCGTTTTGGGCCTGCCGTTCCTGCTGGCCTGGATCCTCGGCTGGGTCCTGGTCACGCCGCTGTTTCTGGCCGTCGCGTACGTTCTTGCCGAGCCGAAGGACGACGGGACGGGGGACGGAGCGGACCGGTGACGATCTCCCTGATCGTCATCGTGGGGTTCGTTCTCGTGTCGGCAGTCGTCGGCGTGATCGGCCGCGGGCGGGGTGCGATGAACGTGGAGCGGTGGAGCGTCGGCGGCCGCCGGTTCGGCGTGGTCCTCGTCTGGCTGCTGATGGCGGGCGAGATCTACACCACGTTCACGTTTCTGGGCGCCAGCGGCTGGGCCTACTCGCACGGCGGCCCGGCGTTTTACATCCTCGCCTACGGCACTCTCGGCTACATCATCTCGTTCTTCCTGCTGCCTCCGGTGTGGCGAATGGCGAAGCGACTGGGACTGCACACCCAGCCGGACTTCTTCCTGGCGCGCTACGACAGCCAGGCGCTGGCTGGAATCGCGGTGGTGATCGCGGTGGTGTCGATCGTTCCCTACCTGCAGCTGCAGCTTGCCGGGCTCGGCATGATCGTGGAGATCGCCAGTGCCGGCGCGATCACCTCCCACGTTGCCATCGTGGTCGCGTTCGTCGCCACCTGCATCTTCGTCTACACCAGCGGGATCAGGGGGATCGCGTGGGTGGCGATCATCAAGGACGTCGCCATGATCGTCGCCGTGGCGATCATCGGGATCGGTCTGCCGGCGATGTACTTCGGCGGCGTGGGCAAGATGTTCGCCGAGTTGATGCGTCGGCACCCGGCCCACCTGACCTTTCCGGGCGCGACGCCGACGATGGGCGTCGCCTGGGTCGTGAGCACCGTCCTGCTGACTGGCATGGGGTTCTACTGCTGGCCGCACACCTTCGCGTCTGCGTACGCTGCCAAGGACGACCGCACGCTCCGGCGCAACGCCATCGTCATGCCTCTCTACCAGCTGCCGATCCTGCTCGTGTTTTTCGTCGGCTTCACCGCTTTGCTGGTGATGCCGGGGCTGAAGAACCCGGACACCGCGCTGCTGGCCCTGGTCACCCGCAGCTATCCGGGCTGGTTCGCTGGCTTCATCGGAGGTGCCGGCGCGGTCACGGCGATGGTGCCCGCCGGCATGCTTCTGCTCGGGGCGGCGACGCTGGTCGCCAAGAACCTGTACCGGCCCTTGCGGCGCCGGCCGGTCAGCGAGCAGCACCTGATGCGTGCCTCGCGCGGCTTCATGCTGCTGATCGCGGTAGCGGCGCTGCTGCTCGCGCTGTGGTCGCCGCATGAGCTGGTGATACTGCTGATCCTCGGCTACGACGGCGTCGCGCAGCTGTTTCCGGCCATCGTGCTCGGCGTGTTCGTGCGGCGTACGACCGTCCGTCCGGTCATGTTGGGGCTGGTGGCCGGTGTCGTGACCGTGATCGGCCTCATCTGGAGCGGCCACGACCCGTTCCTCGGCCTCAACGCCGGCTTCGTGGCGCTGGCCGTCAACGGGGCGGTGACGCTGGTCTCGATGGCAATCCTGGATCAGGGTGCCCCTGTCGGGGTAACTCCGTTCGAACCGTAGCAGTGAATGTGCCGTCGCAGGAGGGCGGAATGATGGACAACCTGGCAGCCGAGATCGAGGCGATGGCTCCGACGCTGGTCGGGTGGCGGCGTGACTTCCACCGGCACCCGGAGCTGGCGTTCGAAGAACGGCGCACGTCGGCCGTGATCCGCGAGTTCCTGGAGTCGGAGGGGATCGAGGTCAAACCCTGCGGGCGCACCGGGCTGCGCGGAGTTCTCCGCGGTGGAAAGCCGGGGCGGACGGTCGCCCTGCGGGCCGATATGGACGCGTTGCCGGTGGCCGAGCTCTCCGAGCACGACTACGTGTCCGAGAACCCCGGCGTCATGCACGCCTGCGGGCACGACGGTCACATGGCGATCCTGATGGGCGCCGCCAGGGTCCTTGCCGCCCACCGCGACACCCTTCCCGGCACGGTGGTGCTTCTGTTCCAGCCTTCCGAGGAGAACCCCCCGGGCGGTGCGCGGCTGATGATCGAGGAGGGTGCTCTCGACGGAGTCGACGCCGTCTTCGGGCTCCACCTCTGGCAGCCGATGCCGTCGGGCATCGTCGGCCTGCGCGCCGGTGCCTCGATGGCCCAGGCCGATGAGTTCGAGGTGGTGGTCGAGGGGCGCGGCGGCCACGCCTCGCAGCCGGACAGGACGGTCGACCCGGTGGTGGTTGCGTCGCACGTCGTGGTAGCCGCACAGACCATTGTCAGCCGGTTCTCGAACCCGCTCGAGCCTGTGGTGGTGTCGTTCACGACCATCCACGGCGGCCGGATCCACAACATCATCCCGGACTCGGTCACCATGACCGGTACCGTGCGGACCCTCGATCCCGAGACGCAACGCGCGGTCAAGAAGCGGCTCGGCGAGGTCTGCGAGTCGACCTGCCGGCTGTTCGGAGCGAGCGCGAAGTTCACGTACAACGACGGCTACCCGCCGGTCATCAACGACGCCGCGTCGGTGGAGCTCGTGCGCCGGGTCGCCGTCCGCGAGCTGGGCGCGGAGGCCGTAGAGACCATCACGCCGATCATGGGTGGCGAGGACTTCGCCTACTACCTGCAGCACGTGCCGGGGGCGTTCGCGCTCCTCGGCATCGGCGACGACAGACCCTATCCCCACCATAACGCCCGTTTCGACATCGACGAGAGCGTCCTGCCGGTGGGGGTCAGGCTGATGACCGCGGTGGCGCTGGAGATGCTGGCTTGACCCGAGAGGGGAGCCCGGCGCCGACCCGCGTGCTCTTCGTCAGCTCGGAGTTCGGCACGCCGCGCCACCGCTGCGAGATTCCCATCGAAGGACTGGCCAAGGCAGGGGTCGACGCAGATCTCATCCGCATCGAGGAGCTCGGGGACAGCGTCCTTTCCGGTGCCGACACCGGTCGGTTGACTCGATACTCCCACGTCGTCCTGAACCGTGTGCCGCTGAGCCCCGGCGTGGAGAGGATGGTGGACCAGCTGTCGCGGTCCGAGACGAAGGTTCTCTTCGACGTCGACGACCTGCTCTTCGACCCCGAGCTCCTAGCCCGCCTCCCGTTCGTGCTCCGTCGTGAGCCAGAAGCCCGGGCGAGGCTGCTCGAGGCGGCGGCGGGTATCCGGGAGACGATGCGGCGATGCTGCGGCGTGCTGTGCGCAACGTCGAAGCTCGCTTCCGAGGCCGCCCACCTCAACCGCACCGTCGTCGTGGAGAACTGCGTCAGCAACCGGCTGGTCGAGCTCTCGGACGCGGCCGTGCGCGACAGGCCACGGGACCCTCCCTCGGCCACACTCGGATTCCTCTGCGGTCACGAGGGACACCTGCTCGACCTCGAGCTCATTCGCGAGCCGCTCTCGGTGCTGCTGAGGGAGAATCCCAGCCTCCGTCTGCGCTTCGTCGGTCTGGTGGAGCGAGCGGGGCCGATCCTGGAGGACCTTCGCGACCGCATCGATCTGGTGCCCTACGTGCCGTGGCCAGTCCTTCCGACCCAGATCGCCGTCATGGACGTGTGCCTCGCACCGCTGGTTTCGGATCGCTTCACGGAGTGCAAGAGCGACCTCCGATACCTCGAAGCCGCGCTGTGCGGCGTACCCCTGGTCGCCTCACCGGTGGGCCAGACGCCGGAGTCGATCACGGATGGGGTTAACGGTTTCCTTGCCGATGGTCCGGGCGAATGGATCGATCGCGTGCAGGTCTTGCTGTCGGACCCTGAGCGCCGCCGCGAGATGGGTCTGGCGGCACGGCGCGATGTTCTGACGCACCGGCGTGCGGAGCAGATGGGTCGTGCGATCCTCGAGGCGCTGAAGCAGCAATGAGCGGTCCGTGGCCAGGCCCTTTGCCTTGGTCTGGGGTGGGGGTCTTCTCCTGTACACGTCGGTGCTCAGGTACTCCAAGCCCGAGTCGTCCATCAGGGTGCCCACCGTGGCGTCCGCCCGAGCCTCTCGGCCATCTCGGCTCCTCAACAGCGCCCCGATCCGCTTTCGATAGGAATCTCATCTCGTTGCAGGGGAGTGAACCAGAAGGCTGCTGTTCGGGACCGGCTGCTCGGCCCGGCGAGACACAAGTTCACGGTGGGCGTAGAATGTACCCACGTCGGATAACAACATCGGGCAACCAGGGGGCTGGTTGCGCCAAGGAGGTCTGGGGGGGTCTCATGCGTTCATGCTTTGTCTTTCGTCTCGGTGTTTTGGTCCTCGGGGGTTGCGCCGTGCTGTCCGTCGCATGCGGCGGCGGAAAGACGGGCAGCGGGCCGGCTGTGGCAACAGCTGGTGAAGCCGGCGCCCACTCGGCGGGCGGGACCATCTCGCGGGCATCGGTCGAGGGCTGCGGCGGATTCACTGTTGACAAAGCCGCCGGGATTCTCGGCGTCGAACCCTCGAGGCTGGTCGACAAGGCCGCCTGGGCCTCGTGGTCGGACCAGGAGCGGGAGTGCCTGTTCCAGGACAGTGAGAACATCGCCGGTCCCGCGGTCTGGTTCAATCTAACGATGGAGAAGTCGGTAGGGGACGCGGCATCCGCCATGGCGCAGCTGCGGGAGCACGTCGCCGTCGGTGGCAAGGCGATCGATGCGGTGACCGGCAGCAAGACACCGGAGTATGCCGACTCGCAGTTTGTCGGCATCGGCGACGAGGCGTTTTGGGTCGGCTCCACCGACGCCCTGGCCATGAGAAGGGGCAACGTGACCGCGATGGTGGGCGTGCGGGGCGTCGACGGAACCGTCGAGAAGACCAAGGTTGTTGCTCGAGAGCTAGCGGCGGCGCTGCATTGAGCCGGCAGTGCGGGCCGAGAGCCGAGGGGCGCGGCGATCTGAAATAGGAGCTTCGGCTCGGCGCTGGGTCTGGGCGGGCTCAGGTGACCCTGTCCCCGATGAGGTATCCTCGACCTGAAGGTGCTGTGGGGAGCATCCCCACGGTCGTGCTGGCACGGCTGTCGAAGTGGGGTTGCTGCTGTCTCGCGGGCCCGGGTACCGCCCAGGGGGCGACGGATGAGCCGAGGGACCGGGCCGAGCACCTGAGGAGGCGGCCACGAGCCTGCTCTGTATCTGCTTGGTTGGTCTCCTGGGCGCGCCCCTTCCGGGCACGGCCTGCCCGGTTGAGCGGACGATCGCCTACAGCCGCGACACCACCCCGGGCATCCCGCCGGGCGGCCGCACCGAAGGTGCCTTGCGTCGGCCGATCTCCACCACCTACCTGGTCTACCTCGTCGTCGCCAAGGGCGGGCCCCCGGCCGTGAGCGGCGTCTGGATCAAGGGCACGTACTTCACGGTCACCCTCCGCAGGGTGCAGACGCCGGTGGTGGCCGAGCACGATGGGGCCGTTCCCACCGGCGAGAGCGACGTCCTCGTGCCGGCGACTTCGTCCACCGTCTACGAGCTCCGCCCCGGGGACGAGCAGCCATGGAGCGCCGGCAGCGCTGAGGAGGAGAGTCTCACCCGGGACAACGAGCTGGTCGTCTTCCTTCGGGTCGGACGATCGACCCGCTACTGCCCCGTCAAGACCATCGAACGTCTGCCCCCGGTGGCCGGCCAGTGACCCGCGAGCGACTAGATTCGATAGCTACTTGAGCGGCGCCTGCCACACCCCCCGGCCGTAGGTAGCGGCCCTGATCTTGTTTGCGCCGTAGTGGATCTCGAGGTCGTCGACAATCACGTTCGGCAAGCCCAGCTTGTAGGGCACCCAGTCGGTCAGGTCGTCGTTCAGGAAGTACACCCCCGCGTCGGTCCCGACGTACAGCCCGTTGTTCTTGATCTGGTGGGCGATGGTGTTTGCCGGCAGGTTCGGCAGCGACCCACTGATGTTCATCCAGGAGAGGCCTCCGTCGCACGTCTTGTAGACCTTCTCGCCCGTAACGTAGCCGCTGAAGGTGACGTACGCGATGCTCGGGTCGTAGTCGTGGATGGCCACGTCGGTGAGGTAGTTGGTCGCTACCGGAAGCCCGAGTGTGATGTCGGTCCAGGTGGCTCCGCCGTTCTTGGTCTTGTAGAGCTTGGAGCCGTTGCCCGCGTAGATTACCTTGGGGTTGCTCGGTGCCACCTTGAGGACGGTGAAGCGCCAAACTCCAGCAAGAGTGCCGCTGATGGCGCTCCAGGCCGTTCCCTGGTTCGTGCTCCTGTACACCTTGTCGGTGCCGGCGTAGATGGTCTTCGACACCGCCGGGTCCTGGCTCCAGGGGGTGATCCAGGCACCCGAGCTCGGCGTGCTGACGTTGGTGAACGAGGCACCTCCGTCGGTGCTCCTGTACAGCCCGCCGTTCTGGATTCCCGCGTAGATGGTGTTCGAGTTGCTCCAGTCGATGAAGCCGTCCATGCCATCGGCGTTCGTGACGTTGGCGAAAGCGCCACCCGAGTACTTCATGTTGCCGTTGTCCTGCGCGCCAGCGATCATGATGCCCGGATTGGTCTTGGCGATGCCGAGCCGGTAGAACTGTGTGATCTCGAGGCCGTGGTTGAGGCTGGTCCACGTGGTGCCGCCGTTTACGGTCTTGAAGAGACCGCCGTCGTTGCCGCACAGGATCCTGGAGCCGCTGCCCGGCATGAACTCGAGCGCATGGTTGTCGACGTGACCGGCGGTGGGGACGATCGACCAGTGTGCTCCTCCGTCCGTTGAGCGCCTCATGTTGAAGCCGGCGACGTAGACGACCTTGTAGTTGACCGGAGACACCGCCAGCACGTTGTCGTAGTAACCGTACAGCGAGACGCCCGGCGCAGCCGTCGTCGACCAGGTGTTCCCGCCGTTCGTGCTCCTCTGCACAGTTCCGTTGGTGCAGAGCGTATAGAGGACGTTGGGCTTGTTCCGCGCGATCTCGATGTTGTAACGGGACCCTGCGCAGGTCGCCGGCAGGGGCTTGAAGGTCGCGCCGGTGTTGGTGCTCCTGTAGACCTGCGTCGTGGTCGCGTAGACGACGTTGGGCTTGTCCTGCCGGAACTCGACGTCGAAGGTGCTGGTGGCCCAGATCTGCGTCCACGTGGCACCACCGTTTGTCGTCCGGTAGAGGCCGTTGCTGGTGGCGGCGAGCAGGATCTTGCCGTTCTTGGGGTGGATGACGAGCCGCCGGATGGTGCGGTTCTGACCGACGGTCCAGGTCAGGCCGGTCGGCGCCCAGGTGGTGCCGCCGTCGGTGCTCTTCCGCACGCCAACGCTGTAAGTGCCGCCCCAGAACGGGGAGCCGTAGCCGAAGCTGTCACTGGTCGCGGCATAGACGATCTTGGTGTTGGTGCGGTCGATGGCGATGTCACCGACGCTGAGGGTCGGCTGAGTGTCGAACTTCGGCGTCCAGGACGCCCCGCCGTTCGTGCTCTTCCAGACCCCGCCGTCCGGCGCCCCGATGTAGACGATCTTCGGGTTCAACGGATCGAACTCGATGCAGTTGACCCTTCCGAGGTTGGTGCCGCCGATCGCGTCGGAGGGTCCCATCGGAGTCCAGAAGGCGAACGGCCAGATGATCTTGTCGCCCTCGAACTTGACGCCCAGAGGGTTCGTGTCGGCTTGCTTGAGGACCAGCCTGTCGTCCTCGACCGGCAGCCTGGCCATGATCGCGTCCAGCTTCTTGAAGTCCCACCGGCCGGTTGGATAAACCCGCGGCACGGTGAACCACTCCATGCGTTTGAACAGCTTGTACTCCTCGATCCGGATGCGTGTCTCAACCTCGCGGGCGCCCTCGAACTCGAAAGTTGGCCGCACCTTGTCGAGCTTCATGTCGACCGGGTTCTTCTGGTAGTAGGTCTCGAATGCCCGCTGCAGCTCCTTGAAAGACAGCTCGCCCCGCGCCTTCTGGGGCAGCAGGCGCGTCCACTCCTGAGCGGCCGCCCGGGGCGGCGCGAGGAACGACGCCGCCACCACGACGAGGACGGCAAGCAGGGGTGCGCTCCACGACCCCGTTTTCGAAAGTCGGACGTGCCGCTGCACGGCGGCTGCCACGACGTGTTGATGTGACCAAAGGTCAGTTTTCTTCATACTCCACCTCCCGGTGAGGTTGTTCGCCAGTTTCGAGATCTCGTGGTCTGCCGAGCCGTACCAGCTACTCGGGGAGGCGCGCGCGGCGGAGCCCTGCTGAACGCGGGAGAGCGCGCGGACGTTCCCGGGGCGCGCAGATGTGCTCTGTTGGGACCGCTGCCCAGCCGGGATCTGCTCAACGCCACCTCCCACTGCTGCGGCCAACGGCGCATCAGCTGCCGTCGGCACGGAAGCTCGGTTCGTCGCACGTTGTCGTTGCCTGTCAGAGGTTCTAATCCCAATGGGTGAGGTGGTCATCACCCAAACGGGCTATAGCCAGGCGTTGCGCCCGCGCGGTCTACCTGGTGGTCCGGTAGACGTCCGTGCTCAGATACTTCAAGCCCGAGTCGGCCATCAGCGTGGCGACCGTGGCGTCCGGCCCCAGCCGCCTGCCGATCTCGATCGCGGCTACGACGTTGGTGCCGGACGAGGTTCCGGCGAAGAGCGCCTCTTCCCGGGCGATGCGCCTGGCCATCTCCTTGGCGTCGTCGGTCTTGACCGCAAGGACCTCGTCGACGAGCGCCGGCTCCCACAGGGGAGGGATGTAGCCGATGCCGACGCCCTCGATCTTGTGGGGGCCCGGCTGGCCGCCCGACAGCACCGCCGACTCCGCGGGCTCGACGACAACGATCCTGATGCCCGGGTCGTGACGCTTGAGCACGGCGGCGACCCCGCGCGATGAGGCCGCCGTGCCGACGCAGTGAACGAAGGCGTCGACCTTGCCGTCCGTCTGGCGCCAGATCTCCTCGCCCAGAGCGTGGTAGCCGGTAATGCTGTCCTGGTTGTTGAGCTGGTCGGTCCAGTAGGTGTGAGGCTCCTGGCTCAGTGTGCGAGCGGCCTCGATCATGTCGAGGATCAGCTTCTTGGTCGTGCCGCCGCCCTCGCTCTCGACCAGCGTCAGCTCGGCTCCGAGCGCCGCCATGTGGTCCAGCTTTTCCCGGCTGAACGCGTCGGAGGTGACGATCTTGATGGGGTAGCCCTTGGCGGCGCAGACCAGCGCCAGGGATGCGCCGGTGCTGCCGCCCGTGTACTCGACAACGGTGTACCCCGGCTTCAGCCTGCCGTCGGCCTCGGCCCGCGAGATCACAGCCTCGGCCATCCGGTCCTTCATGCTGCCGGTCGGGTTCTCCCACTCCAGCTTGACGAGGATGCTCGCGCAGCCGGGCGGGACCACCCTGCGGAGCCGCACCAGCGAGGTGTTGCCAATCGCGTTCAGGATGTCCATGGGCCGACCTCCGCCCAATGATAGGCGGCGGCGGGCCCGACGACCAGCCACCTCGACAGCCCGGCTCTTGGCAACGACTTTCCCATGCACAGCCTGGACATCATGCCGGCTGGACAGGCTGCGACCTTGTTTCTTCAGCGACGACTTGGAGAGCGAGCCAGGGTTCGGGAGTCTCCTGCTCCCTGGCCGCATAGGCACCTCGTATAGGGCTTCCTACGG
>JAJDNH010000246.1 GCA_022340775.1 Acidobacteriota bacterium | reverse complement strand
GGGGTTCTCTCTCCCCTCAGACGAAGCGGAAGGCAGGTCCGAGCGGAGCGGCGCCTCGGGGCCGGCAGGACGGACCGAGGCTTGCCTCGAGGACGGACTGACGGTCCCCGAGGGGTGCGGCCGCAGGCCGCGGATCTGCCGTAGCGGAGCTCTTCTACTTGTCTGCTCGCGGTCCGTCTTGCGAATCGCTGACGAACCGCTACCATCGGGACGTGCGAGTCGTCGAGGCTTCATGTGGCGAGAGCGCCCCCCGCGACCCCGGTCGAGGCCGGGCGTTGTGATCCGGCAGCCGACCGCCGTCGACCCGTCCTGGCCCCGCTACTCGTCGCGGCCGTTCCCACACTACCGCTTCATCCCGAGCCTCGCTCCTCACCCCCTGCGCAACCCTATCGGCCACTCCTACCACAGCCCGGCGCGGCGGCCTAAGCCGTTTCCGCCCGAGCAGTGGCGCTCGGCGCCGACCTACCTGTTCGGCATCGACTGCTACAACTACGCGTTCTGGTGGGAGAGCCACGAGGTCCTGGAGGAGATCTGGAAAGCGGTCGGCCAACGCAGCCACCAGGGACAGTTCCTGCAGGGGTTGATCCAGATCGCCGCCGCCTGGCTGCACCGATTCCGCGGTGACGAGCCGACTGCGAGCAAGCAGGCGCGCGCCGGCCTCGCACGCCTGGCGGAGATCCCCGACCTGTACATGGGCGTCGAAACCCGCGAGCTGGAGGCCGGGGTCCGCGACTACCTGGACGGCCGCCGCGACACCTACCCCCTCATCGGTCTCGTTGGCCTGGACCCCGTGGGCACCGGGCCGGACGCCACCGAGACCTCGCCTTCTCGGGACTCCGAATCAGCTTGATCTCGGCCTCCCCGGCTGCCGCCAGGCGCGCTACCATGGGCCCGTCCCATCACGGAGGAAGAAACCATGAAGAAGGTCGCAATGCTGCTCGCCCTCGTCGTCGTTCTCGGATGTGGGCCGTCGACCCAGACGCCCGGCCCTTCACCCGCACCGGGCGCTCCTGCTGCCGGCCCGGGGACAGCCACCGCGTCCGATGGCGTTCCCATCGCCTACACCGTCGCCGGCAGCGGCTCACCGGCGCTGGTCTTCATCCATGGCTGGATGTGCAACCAGACCTACTGGGCGGCGCAGGTCGACGCCTTCGCCCCGCACCACACCGTCGTCACCCTCGACCTGGGCGGCCACGGCCGTTCCGGCATGAACCGCCCGGGCTGGCCGCTGAAAGCGTTCGGCGGCGACGTGGCAGCGGTGGTGAGCCAGCTCGGCCTCGACAAGGTGGTCCTGGTCGGCCACTCGATGGGCGGGCCGGTCGCGCTCGAGGCTGCGCGCCTGATGCCCGACAAGGTGATCGGTGTGGTGGCCGTCGACACCCTGCACAACGTCGATGAAAAGTGGGACCCCAAGCAGATGAAGCCGTTCCTGGAGGCACTGGAGAAGGACTTCCCCGGTACCTGCCGCGGCTTCGTCACCTCGATGTTCCCGAAAGGAGCCGACCCGGCGCTGACCGAGAAGGTCGCCGGCGGTATGTGCTCCGGGCCGCCCGAGGTCGGGGTTGCGCTGATGCGCCAGTTCGGGGACTACGACCTGGCCGCCGCGCTGTCCGCGGTGCCACCGAGCATCCCGATCCGCTGCATCAATTCCTCCGTCTACCCCACGAACGTGGCCGGCAACCGCACCTACCACGCCGACTTTGATGTCGTCACCATGGATGGTGTCGGCCACTTCCTGTTCATCGAGAAACCGCAGGAGTTCAACACCGACCTGGAAACCATCGTCCGCAGCCTCTGACACTCGGCGCTACCTTCGGGAACCGGCCCGCGATCCGATCGTGTCTCACTTGAGGAGCTTGAGCAGGTCGAACAGCGACGAGCCGAGAAACGTGCGCACCGCCGACGTCTCGCTTCCCAGCAGCGTCAAGAACGGCGTCACCACGAACATGATGAGCTTCAGGGTCGTACCGGTGTCCAGGAAGAACTTGGACTCGGCAGTCCCTTCGATGGCGGACAGAATCGGGTCACGGCTCATCCGGAAGATCACGACCAGGAACACCGGAACGAGCACACCCAGCTCGAGCACCAGGGCGGTGTGCACCTGGGCCGGGGCGAGATGGGGGTAGCTCGAAACCAGGAGGGTCATCACGATCCACAGAGCAAACGCGGCGCCCCCGATCATCCACAGCTGCCGCATCACCTTCTGGCAGTAGAGCGTGAACTGCGATGCGAAGAACGCTTCCGCCCCCGTCGGGGCCGGCCTCTCGGTCTTCCCGTCGGCTTTGGGTGCGGGCTTCGCGCCCCCCGTCCTGAGGAAGGCTCCCCTGTCGGCGAGCACCTGGAGTACGCCCACCAGCACATGCGCCAGGCGTGCCTGCATCGAACCCGGCCTCGAGCCCAGCGGAAGCGCCCTCTCATCCTCGAGATTCGCCTCCTGGAGCCGGTGCACCAGGTCGCCCCCCGGGCTCGTGGCGCCCACGGCGACGTCCGACCGCAGCATGGCCAGGCCCCGCGCTGACAACGGGTCGAGTGCTCCCGACAGAAACCTCTTGCGGGCTTTCCACGGCAGCAGCGGCCAGCGCATCTCGGTCTCGACCTTGGAAAAGGCGCCGGCAACCGGTCGCCCGCGCAGCGTGGAGAGCGCGCTGCGGAGTGCCGACCAGACGGAGTAGAAGCGGTACCCGAACCACGCGATCGCGGCGACGCCGAACAGGACACTGAGCCGGAGCAGCGCGTCGAGGGGGCGTCCGCCCATGATCTCGCCGAAGGCAACCGACTCGAGGGTGGGGTCAAACCCGGTCCACCAGAGGCCGGCGCAGATCAGGACGACGAAGGCGAGCACCGCGGCACCTTTGTCAGGCACCATGAAGTAGAGTCGGTCGTTGAGCTCTGCCGCCCGGCGGAACAGTGTTTGGATTCCCTTGTCCTCAAAGCCACGCCCGCACACCTCGAACGCGACCTGGTCGCGGAGGGCCCGCACGTGCCACAGCCCCCACGTGAACGTCGCGACAATGACAAGACCGACCAGCATCAGGGGCAGGAGAGGCGACAGGCCGCTGTCGAGCGCCAGCAGGCGCTGGAGGAAGAGCTCGAATACCGCACCCTGCGCTTCGCCCAGCTGCAGCACACTGGCCGCCATCCTCAGGTACAGGACGAAGAACGACACGCTCAACACCACGACCAGAATCTCGACAACCGTCTCCAGCCACCACTGGAACCTGGGCAGCGGGTCGTCAGGGGTGCTCTTGCCCCTGAAGATGCCGCGGAACGCCGCTAGGTTGCCCGTGCCTGTGGCCGCAGCCCGGGCGATCGCCGCTGCTGCGGCCACGAGAGCCGCGACAGCCATCAGGGCCGCCGCCACCAGCATCACAAAGTAGATGGCGAGGTCCCATGACAGGTGCCTCCACGGGAAGTGCATCCCGGTCTCCGGCCCCAGGACGCCGAGGCACAGGACCGGAAGCGGCAACACCATGGCGGCGAGCGTTGCCAGCACGGCGGCCGTGCAGAGCTCCTCCTGCAGCAAGAGCGAGACTGCCCGTGGCGACTGACTCGAGCCCCCGACCCTCGACGCCGCACCCTTGCCGAACGCTCGACGCAAGGACCACCCAGAGCTCGCGTTCAGAGGATCGAAGCCGCCGTCCCGCATGGACCTGATCGCCAGCGCGAGGGCCAAGCACCCCAGGATGAGCAGCATCGCCAACGTCCCGTCACCCAGCTGCCGCCGTACGCGGGTCGATGTTGCCGACGCCTGTACTCGCTCGAGGTAACCTCTGGTAGCAGGCTCACTGGCGGTCACCACGCGCAGGGGAACGAGATGATCTCGGCCCACCGCAGTTACCCACACCGGAGGGCTCTCGAGCCCCCCCTTGTCCTTCTGATCGGACAGCGGGACGCGGTAGTCGAGGAGCGGGAAGCGGCCGAGATGCAGGCGGGTCGCGTTGAAGACGCCCTCGCCGCCTTCCAGGAGGAAGTGCAGCGCCCCCCTGTCGTTCGGGAGCGCGGTCAGCTTCTGCGCCTCGGGGCTCAGCGGGTAGGAGGTGAACACCAGCATGCCGCGCAGCGAGTTGGCAAAGCCGGGCCACATGAACAGCAGGTTGCTCTCGAACGTGTACAGCTGAAGATCGGGCATCTCATCGTGTAGCACGCTAGCCAGGAAGATCTTGTCGCGCACGTCGGTGGCGAGAATCCCGGCCAGCTGAGGCCGCTCCTGGCGCACCGCGCGCACCATCGAGTTGAGAACCACCTCCAGGTAGCCCGGAGCCAGGGCAGAGGCGGGCAGCGGCAGGTCGCCGCTCGGGTGGACGTCGGTCAGCGGCAGCTCCGTGCGTGCCTTCCTCGTGCCCCACAGACCCGGCGCGGCCTGCTGATCGGCAGCCGCGGGGGTCTTCTCGCCGGCCCTCAGCACCGAGATCGCAATCGGGAACGGGAACGGGATCTCCGTCACCCCGCCCCCACGTCTGCCCGGCCCGACCGCATCGGCCTTGCCGACCTGCTGACCGTACGAGGTCGTCACCTCGTAGAAGTTAACCACCTTGATCCGCTTCCTTCTCGGGAACAGGGCTTCGACAGCCGATTCCAACGCATGTTTCAGGTCCGGGTCGGGGTGCACGGTGGCGCAGAACGTGACCCCCGGAGGAGGCAACTGGTCGGTCCAGCGGCAGTCCTCCCCTCGGGGCGGGTGACCGGTCAGCTCCTGAACGTTGCCGAGGCTCGTTGCCGACCCGCTCAGGATCAGCACCCTTCCCTTCTCGATCGGGGCCGACGGCGCCGCCTCGAGTGCGAGCCTGATCGACCGCGACGATCCGGAGAACGTCGGCCCGATGATGCGAACGACGGGCGGGTCCTCCTGCTGCACGACATGCTTCGAGGAGAGCAGCCGCTCGCGCTCGGCGAGCGCCGTCAGGAAGGCCTCGCGGGCGACGCCGCTGGTCGGCGATTCACCCACCAGGTACACCAGGACCAGCTCCTTCGACAGGGGCTCCGCGGGCCGAAACAACATCGCTCCCGGTCGGGTCCTCCAGGGAGGCGACGCCGACGATACCGAGGCGAGGCGACCGGCGCTGTCGTACCAGGGCAGGCTCTGCCGGTCGAGCACGAACTTGCACGACTCCATGCCGCTGCGCAGGGCCGCCGTCATCGCGTCGAAGATCCAGTCGAGCCCGGACTCGACCGGATCCGGGACGGTCGCGATCAGAACTTGGAGTACGGGCCGCTCCGGGCTGGCGGCGGTGATACCGGCCAGTGGCTGCGCCAGGTACTCCCCGAGCAGGCGCTCGCCGACCCCGAGCGCGGGGGCGGCCCCCGCCGTGCCTGCCGCCTGTACCGCCGCTGCGGCCCCATCAGCCGCATTGTTGGTCGATCCCTGCTCCACGGCCGGCGAGTAGACCAGCCCGGCCGCGGCAACCGCCACCACCGCCCCGACCACCATCATCGTGGAAGGTCGCATCTCGAACCTCCCTCGCCCGGATCCTCCGGCCGCCGGGCGCCACACTCACCCTACGCCGCCTCGGCGGCGGCCCGCTCACTCAGAAATGAAACTCCCCGGTGTTCAACCACTCCAGCCGCAGCAGCGACCAGAAGTCGACCGCGAGCTTGTTCAGAACGTAGTCGTACGGCAACCACCCGTAGCCGGCGTCGCCCCACGTCGTCCCCCACGAGTTTCGGATCAGCAGTGCGCCCTTGGTCTTGACGTTGCACTGGGTGTTGGTGACCTTCTTGGCGTCGTCATAGCCGACGGTGACGATGGCGTGGCCCCAGGCCGCCTTCTCCCCCGGACAGGGGTACGGTATCCCGCCCGGGATGTCCGCTTTGTCGAACGACGGGAAGCCGAAGAACCCGAACATCGACGGCACCCCCGCCGCCAGGTACTTCTTGACGCCGTCCAGCACTACCGACGGCGCCACGTTCCCGCTCATGGGGTCGTGGCAGAAGTACTTCAGCGCCTGGAAGTCCTGACCCAGTGAGTAGACGAACGCCGGCGGCTCGGCGTCGAAGTCCGGGGCCTTGTCGGTGTACGGCCAGTACCGCTCCGGAGGCACCCCGCACATCACTAGCGCCCCCATCGCGTTGCGCAGCCACGCGCCGGTGTCGCCGGTCACCTCCATCAGGTTCCGGGTCGCCTTGTAGACAAACAGCCGCGAGCCGTCGAGGTGGTTGCCGAACGCCCGCCGCTCGAAGTACTCGACCACGCCGACGGCAGCGTGTGCCGTGCACGAGCCCAGCCCGCCCTGGTTCTCGATCGGCGAGCACCACTGTCGGAGATCGACCGACGGCGGCATCGACGAAGCCTTCAGGCTCTTGCCGATCCCCAGCTTCTTGGCCATGGCCGCGATGTCCTCCTGCGCCTCCGTGTAGTCGCGCAGGTCCGGCAGGGGCGGCAGCCACCCCGTTCCCATCGGCCACGGCAGGTCCGGGCTCAACGCCAGGGCGGAAAACGGCGAGCTCCGCAGCCTCGGCGCGTGTGCCTCCCCCGCGGCCGGCTCCGCGTCCTCGCTCCTCACCCACGCCGTCTGCCCGCCCGGCAGCCGCACCTGCAGGGCCCAGCCTCCTTCTTCGGCGCGAACGTCCACGACCTGGCCACGCATCCCGCCGACCGCGACCTGACTCCCGACTCTGAAAGAACAACCGCTCATGGCTTTCTCCTTAGCCACCGGCCCATCACACCGTCCGGCCCCGGCGGCCGAACGGCCCCTCGACGGGACGCCGTGCCCGTGGCAGCGTTGCCCACACGGCACGCTCCGCTTCCCGCCGCTTGTCAGCTGTCACCTATGCGGACGCTTCTAAGACAATCTGTGGTCCGTCCCGCGATGTGTCAAGGACAGCGTCAACCCGCTGCACAGCCGGAAAGACCCGCACCGAGCTGAAACAACAGCTTTACCGCAGCCGGCGGGACCGTCGACGGAGCCTGGCGCCTCTCGCAGCGACCCGCTATACGACCTGCCTCCGGATCACCGCCAGACCGGCGAGCGCGAGCGCCAGGATGAACACGATCATGCCCGCGCCTTCGAGCGTCGGAATCGGGTTAGCCAAGGTGGTCGCGCTGACCTCTGCGCTGGGGTCAGACACGACGGTGTTCTGGTTGTTCACGTTGGGATCGGTCTGGCTCTCGACGATGAAGTAGTAGGTCGTGGCGGGCTGCAGGCCGGTGACCTCGAGAGAGGTCGAGGTCTTGTCCGGCGTGATGCCGAAGAACGTGTACGGCCCGCCGGAGGTGAGGGCGTAGGAGACCCGGTAGCCACCGCCGCCCGCGATGAACAGGATCGGCGTCCAGCTCACCAGCGCCTGCGTATTGCCCGGGCCCGGCGCAGCCGCAACGCCGGTGGGAGCGATCGTCTGGCTGGACTGCCAATCGCCACCATCTTGATGGCTGTTGAGGAACGCGATCAGCGCGGGATCGCTCGTGTACAGAGCGTTGGATTGGATGCTGAGCCAGCCAGGACCCAGGTTCGTGAGGCCCGTGAGGCTCGACGGGATCGAGCCCGAGAGCTTGTTCGATTGGAGGAGTAGGTACTGGAGGTTCACGAGGTTCCCCAGCTGGGGTGGGATGGGGCCCGACAGCTCGTTCCACCCAAGATCCAGCATCTGCAATGTCGAGAGCTGGCTCAGCTCCGGAGGAATCCCCCCGGTCAGCTGGTTGAACGAGAGGTTCAGAACCTGCAAGCCTGACAGGTTGTCGAGCCCCGCCGGGATCGACCCCGAAAGCCCGTTGTCAGAGAGAACCAGCTGTACCACCGTTGTCTCGCCAGCATCACAGGTCACTCCGTACCACGTGCACTCGGTCCCAGCCGGCGCTCCCCAGCCGGTGTTGTTGGTCCAGCCCGGGCCGTTGGTACTGTTGTACAAATCCAGCAGAGCCTGCCTTTCGGCGGGGGGAATCGCCGCCTGCACCGACGCAGCGCCGATCAGTGCTAGAGCGACCATGGAGAGAGCGAGCCACCTCACGAGCCGGCGCTCCCCGTGGGAGCTGTGTCCGAGGTCACACGTGCTGCATCTCAAGTACGATTCGCGCGTCGGTTTGGTATGAATCTCAAGAACTTTCCTGTTCGGAAGGCCTACACTCAATATAGGAGCTAGCAACGCGAATGGCAATGGAGAAGGCAAGGCTCCCGAGACGCGACGCCGGCGGACGGCCATGCCGGCGTCGCTACTTCAGCGACAGGTCGACGCGGGTGCCGGGGCCCTTCTTCTTGCCCGCAGCCCGAGCGGCTGACGGCGCGACGATGAACAGCCGATCGGCCGAGACCTTGCCGGTCTTCACCAGGTAGCTCTGCACCGCCCGCGCGCGCTCATCGGCGAGTTTGCGGAGGTCGTCGGAGCTGGGCTCGAAGCTGGCCAGCAGCAGGCGCTTCATCTCCTCCGGCGGCTCCTTCTTGGCGATACCGAGGAAGTTGCGGGGCTTGGAGAACTTGCCGTGCTTGTAGGCGCGCTCCAGGTACGTGTCGTACTCGCCGGGCTCGATCGTGACCGCCTCGATCGAAGCCACGCTGCCGCCCTTCTTGACGATCTCGTTGAGCTTCTCGCGCTTGACGGCCCGCTCCAGCCGCAGCTGCCGCAACCCCTCGCGGTCGGCGGCCTCATTGACCCTCCCGGTGATGTCGAGGCGCAGACCGGGCCGCTCGTAGAGCATCTTGGCGAGCGTGTTGAGGCTGCTGCGCGCGGCTTCGTCGAGGGTCGCCGTGCCGGGGGCGAAGGCGACGGTATCGAGGTGCGCGTGCCCACCGCCGAACAGCGCGCCGAGCAGGGCGAACGGCGATGTCGCGGCCTTGCCGATCAGGTTGATGACCATCTTCAGCACGATGCGTCCGACCCGGAACTTGGGGTCGTCGAGCGACCCGCTCACCGGCAGGTTGAGCTTGATGCGCCCGTCGCGGTCCTTGAGCAGCGAGACCGCGAACCGCACCGGCAGGTGGGTGGCCTTCGGGCTCTCCACCTTGTCGCCGAAGTCGAACTGGTCAAGCAGGAGCTTGTTGTCGGCCTGCAGCCGGCGCTTCTCGACCTTGTACGTCAGGTCCGCGTCGAGCTTGCCGCGCTCGATCGTGTAGCCGGCGTAGGTGCCGGAGTACGGCGACAGCGGCGGCAGGTCGAGCCCGTGGCTGGTCACCGTCAGATCGAGGAACAGGTTGCCGGCGAGCGGGTTGACCTTGCCGGTGACGGACAGCGGCGTCTGGTCGTTGAGGGTCGCGTGGAGGTCGACGTCGGCGGCGCTCGAGGCCAACGAGGACAGCCCGGACACCGTCCCGCCGAACTTGGTCACCGTCATCCGGAACTCCGGACTCACCGAGTGGTCGGCGAAGACGATGGCGGCGTTCTCGAGCTTGACGGCGTCGATGCGGACCGCGCTCTCGGGTCCGGCCTCCGCCGTCGCTGCGTCTGGCGTTGGCGCGGGTGCTGCGGCGGGCGTCGGTGCGGGCGTCGGCAGCGGCTCCGGCGTCGCCTCGGGCGCCTGCTCCTCCCCCTCGCCCTCGCCGGCCGGCGCCGCAGGCGCAGCGCCGAGCACGCGCTTGAGGTTCATGGTGCCGTCCTTGGCGACGGTGATGTCCGTCGACAGGCCGGCGAGCACGATCTCGTTGATCCCCAGGTGGAACGGCTGGCTGGCGAACGACACGCCGTTGAAGGCGAGCTTGTCCCAGCGCAGCAGGTCCTCGGCGGCGTCCGCATCGACCGTGGCCAGCTGGTCGACCGAGCTCTCCCCGGTGAAACCGACGCTGCCGCCGGCCACCGTCAACGTGCCCGCGGCCGACGCCGTGCCGTCGTTGACGAGCAGGCGCAGGCGGTCCTCGACGTAGCCCTGGAGCGGTACCAGCGGCACGCTCTTGACCTCGGTCTTGAGCTTGGCCGTGAGCGGCTC
>JAJDNH010000231.1 GCA_022340775.1 Acidobacteriota bacterium | reverse complement strand
TGTTTGTCTTGTAGGCGGGTGCTTCAGCGCCCGCCCCAGCGTCCTGAGGGAGAATCCGAGGCGGAGCAGGCTGGGGGCGCGCCCTGAAGGGCGCGCCTACACAGAAGGGGGTACCACCGATTCACCCTAGCAGGCGGGACGCCTGCTCCCACCAAAGAAGAGGGCGCGCTCCTATGGTGGCGGCGGGCGTCTCGCCCGCCGGGGTAGGTGGGTATGTGTCGATCCAGTCTCCTTCAATTCGCGTAGCGAGTCGAGAATGAATGACCATTCAGTTTCTGCTATACTCCGGTCCGTGATCGATCTCACCTTGTTTCTCTAAGCACATCAGTCCAGGAGGGACCATGCACTTCGCCACCGCTGGGACGTTCTTGGGAGTACCGGGCTACCTCTGGTTTTGGCTGCTGACGATCGTCGGGGTCGGGGGCGTGATCTTCTCCCTTAGCCGGCGCTTCCAGCTGATGCGGCTGGGCCGGCCGGAGGCGCGCTTCGACCGCATCGGCGAGCGGTTCAAGCACATGCTGGTGTTCGCGATCGGCCAGAGGAAGATGTTCAAGGACCTGTACGCGGGCGTCTACCACGTCTGCATCTTCTACGGCTTCCTGGTGCTGGCGCTCAGGACCACGTCGATGGTGATCGAAGGCCTTGCCGCGGGGTGGCAGCTGCCCTTCCTGAACACCCCGCTGGGCCACGCCTACCTGTTCTCGAAGGACATCTTCGAGCTGCTGGTGCTGATCGGACTGGCGATGGCCACCTACCGCCGCCTGATCCAGAAGCCGTTCCGCATCATCCAGTCGTTCGGCGCGTGGCTGGTGATCGCGCTGATCGCGATCCTGATGATCACGGACCTCGGCTCGGAGGGCGCCCGCATCGCGGCCGGAATGTCGGCCTCCTGGCTGCCGATCAGCACGCTGGTGAGCAAGCTGTTCACCGGGTTGGCGCCGGCCACCTTGCAGACGATCTACACGGTGCTGTGGTGGATCCACCTGATCACGCTCTACGCCTTCGCGAACGAGCTGCCGTACGGCAAGCACTTCCACGTCTACACGGCGCTGTTCAACGTGTTCTTCGCCAACCTCGAGGCGCCCGGCAAGCTGCCGACCATGGACCTCGAGAACATCGACGAGAGCACGCGCTTCGGCATCGCCAGCGTGACCGACCTGACCTGGAAGCAGACGTTGGACCTGTACACCTGCACGGAGTGCGGGCGCTGTCGCGAGTTCTGTCCGACCACGTTGACCAACAAGCCGCTGCAGCCGGTGATGTTCACGAAGACGGTCCGCGACCAGGCCTACCACGAGCAGAAGACGCTCCTGGGCTCGCCCGGGGAGGGCAGCGGCTCGGAGAACGAGCTGGTGCCGACGGTCGTCGATCCCGAGGTCGTGTGGGCCTGCACGACCTGCCGCTGGTGCGAGGAGGCGTGCCCGCTCGACATCTCCTACGTCGACAAGCTGGTCGAGATGCGTCGCAACCTGGTGCTCGACAAGGCGGACTTCCCGGAGGAGGCGCAGATCGCCTTCCGCGGTATGGAGGTCAACGGCAACCCGTGGCAGCTCGCCCCGGAGACCCGAGCCGACTGGGCTGAAGGGCTCGACGTGCCGCTGGTCGGCGAGGCCGGCGGCGACTTCGAGTACCTGTTCTGGGTCGGCTGCGCGGGCAGCTTCGACGACGCCGGGAAGAAGGTGTCCCGATCGTTGGTGAAGATCCTGAAGGCGGCCGGGATCAAGTTCGCAATCCTCGGTCCGGAGGAGATGTGCACCGGCGACTCGGCGCGCCGTCTCGGCAATGAGTACCTGTTCCAGATGCTGGCGCAGCAGAACGTCGAAACCATGAACGGCTACGGGGTCAAGAAGATCGTCACCAACTGCCCGCACTGCTTCAACACCCTGGCCCACGAGTACCCCGATTTCGACGGCAGGTACGAGGTCGTGCACGGCACCCAGCTGGTGGCGGACCTGGTGCGCGCCGGCCGCATCAAACCGTCCAGGAACGTCACCGCCGAGATGGCCTACCACGATCCCTGCTACCTCGGACGCACCAACGGCGAGTTCGAGGCACCGCGATTCCTGCTCAGCACGGTGCTGGGAATGAAGGTCAAGGAGGCCGCGCTGAGCCATGAGAAGGCGATGTGCTGCGGGGCCGGCGGCGGCCGCATGTGGCTCGAGGAGAAGATCGGCGAGCGCATCAACCAGACGCGGTACGCGCAGCTCAAGGAGACGGGTACCGACGAGGTTTGCGTAGCCTGTCCGTTCTGCAACGTGATGCTGTCAAACGCCCAGCAGGAGGTCGGCGACGAGGAGGCGAGGACGCACGACGTCATCGAGCTCGTTGCCGAGGCGCTTCAGGCGTGATATAAACACACCCGTTCTTCGCTTCTTGACGCGTGGAACGTCAAAAGGGGCGGAGGGAGGAGGAGGAGGGCCTCTCGGCTATCGCGCCGGAGGTCCTTTTCTTGTGCCCGGCAGGCCCGCCCGGAGCCCCCGATTCGGCTGCAATCCGCGATACGGGGCCACCTGCGCGTTTTTCGCTTGTCGCACGTCTCCAACGTACCAAAGGTACGACTCCGCCGTGCTCCGGCACGAGAAAACGCGCATCCGACGCCCGTCTCACGAATCTCGCTACGAACGGTGTCTCCGGCCGGGCCTACCGAGCACGCTAAGAGCTGAACGTGATCGGCGCTGTCTAGCGTCTCGCCGGCCTCGCTACGATCGCTCCGGACCGCTATGGGTTGGATTCACAGAGGAGAAGCTTGCTTGTCGCACGTCTCGGAAGTGCCCTTGGGTACGACTGCGACGTGCTCCGGCGCGAGAAGACACACATCTGACACCCGTCTCGCGAATCTCGCTGCGAACGGTGCCTCCGGCCGGACCTGCCGAGCACAACCCCGTTCGGTGGCGATCTACTGCGACCGGCGATACGCAGGCCATCGCCGCCCTGTTATCTCATCCGTGTAATCCGTGAAATCCGTGGTTGAGCTCCCGTTTCCAGGCTGGGTGGGGGCTCGTCTGGCGTCTCCCGTTTTCCGTTTCCCGTCTTCCTCGGTAGGGGACGTCTTGCTTCTAGCGTCTCGCGTCTTGCGTCCCCGGATGGGTGGGGGAACCTAATCACCCAATAACTTAATCACTTAATCACCGGGTGGGTGGTGCCTCCTTCGGTGTAGGCGCGTCCTTTAGGGCGCGCCCCCAGGGTGCTTCGGCGGGACCAGGTGTCGCCGGGCTCGCCCGACGATGTTGGGGGCGGGCGCTGAAGCACCCGCCTACGAAGGTACCCGTGGCTACCCCGGCAAGACGCACCTTGGGCTGATGTACCCTGTGGCTCAGGAAAGTGAGAAGAAAGCGGCATCATCTTCCGGAGGGGGTCTTCCGTGGGGCGACC
>JAJDNH010000217.1 GCA_022340775.1 Acidobacteriota bacterium | reverse complement strand
ATCCAGAGAGTCCGCGCAATGGTCGATGGGACCCCTCAATACATCCGCGTCTGCACCCGCTGTCTGCGCTCCGGGAAGGTGGTCAAGGCACCGCGCGTGTGACGAAGCCCCGCCGCTCCACATGGAGCATCCCATCTACAGCCTCGAGTTTTTGCACAATACGATTCAAGTGAGCCGCGTCACGAACCTCGATGGACATGGCCACCGTTCCGGCTCCACCATCGTGCGTTTGCAGGCTGCAGCTGAGGATATTGCTGCCCTCTGAAGAGATGGCGTGCGACACCGCCGCCAGGAGCCCCGAGCGGTCCTGGTACTTCATGTCGAGGTCGACCCGTGAACGCCCCACCCGACCCTCCATCGCGGAGGCGGCCCAGCGGACCTCGATCTCCCGTTCCGGATGGTAGAGGAGGCGCTGCACGTTGGGGCAGGAGCGGGAGTGCACGGCGACGCCCTTACCGCGGGTAACGTAGCCCACGATCTCCTCACCGGGGAGCGGGTTGCAGCACTTGGCCACGTACACCAGAAAGTCCGAGTCGCCCGTCACCTCGAGAACCGGAGTCTCCGCCCCCGGGGCCGGCCGCCTGTCGGTGGCCGGCAGGGCCGGCTCCTCCAAGGTCTCCGCCGTCGGCGTGAGCTGTTCTGTCACGACAGCGGCAGCCATCCTGCCAAAGCCCACCGCGGCCAGCAGGTCCTCGAGCTTTGCCAGGCCGTGGGAGGTCAGGATGCCGCCGAGCTCATCCGAGTCGGCCAGCCGTTTCATCGACCAGCCCGAGCGCCGCAGCTCGCGCTCCAGGAGCTTCCTGCCGACGTCGATCGCCCGTGATTTTTCCTCGCGCTTGAGCCAGGCACGAATCTTCGAACGAGTCCGGCCGGTGGCCGCTACGCCCAGCCAGTCATGGTGCGGCGACTGCTGGGGCGAGGTCGAGATCTGCACGATGTCGCCGTTCTTCAGCTGGGTCCTGAGCGGTACCCAGCGGCCGTTGACCGTAGCGCCGACACAGCGGTGACCGACCTCGGTGTGGACGCGGTACGCGAAGTCGAGCACCGTGGCGCCGCGAGGGAAAGAGAACACGTCCCCCCGGGGAGTGAAGCAGTACACCTCGTCGGGGTACAGATCGACCCTCAGTGAGTCCAGGAACTCGCGCGGCGACGAGCCCTGCGTCGTGTCGAGCAGGCTGCTCAGCCATGCCATGCGCGAGTCCTCGGCCGGCCGTGACCCCTGCTCCTTGTAGCTCCAGTGAGCCGCGATGCCGTGCTCCGCGATGGTGTGCATGTCCCTGGTTCGGATCTGGATCTCGAAGGGGTGACCCTCCGGACCGATGACGGTCGTGTGCAGGGACCGGTATGCGTTGGGCTTGGGGATGGCGATGAAGTCCTTGATCCGGCCCGGCACCGGCGGCCACTTCTGGTGGATCAGACCGAGCGTTGCGTAGCACTCGGCCACCGTGTCGACGACGATCCGAAAGGCCAGGAAGTCGAAGACACTCTCCACGTCGACGCCCTGTCGCCGCAGCTTCTGCCAGATCGAGTAGAGATGCTTGACCCGCCCCTGGATCTCTCCGGACAGGCCGTGCTCGGTCAGAATACCCTCGAGAACGCCCTTGATCTCCGCAAACCACTTTTCCGCGACCTGTGCTCGCTCCTCGATTGCACGCTCCAGGCGCTGCACCTCGCGCGGGTGGAGAGCGCGGAAGCACAGGTCCTCGAGCTCGGTCTTGATGCTCCCGATACCGAGCCGGTTGGCGATCGGTGCGTAGATCTCGAGCGTCTCGCGGGCGATCGCCACCTGGCGCTCGTGGTCGAGGTACTTGAGAGTCCGCATGTTGTGCAGCCGGTCCGCCAGCTTGACGAGAATGACGCGGACATCGTCGGTCGAGGCGAACAGGAGGCGCCGGAAGTTCTCCGCCTCGGTCGCCTCGCGGCTCGAGTAGCTGCTTTCGTACGACGAGATCTTGGTCAGCGCCACCACCACCCTCGTCACCGCGGGGCCGAATTCGATCTCCATCTCCTCCTGAGTGGTGTCGGTGTCCTCGAGGATGTCGTGCAGGAGCCCGGCCGCGATGGCAATCTCGTCGAGCTCCATCTCGGCGAGTATCCACGCCACGCTGAGCGGGTGTACGAGGTAGGCCTCGCCCGAACGGCGCACCTGCCCCTGGTGACGGTTCGCCGCGAAGACGTACGCCTGCCGCAGGAGCGCCTCGTCCATCTCAGGGAGGTACCGCTCGACCCGGTTGAGGATGTCCTCGATGCGGATCTTCGCCGCCGGGCTCATCCTTTTATTGTACCGACGGGGTCAACCGACGCCCTGACTGCCCGAAAAGGCGAGGAGGTGAGCCCGTTGTGAGCTCACCTCCAGCGACCTGTCGTACGCAGCAGCCAGCGGTTCGGGGTCAGCGCCGACGGTGGCGCTTCTCGCGGCGCCGCTGCTTGATCTTGGCAAACGCCTTCGTCATGCCGAGGGCGACCGGGGACGCGATGAAGATCGACGAGTAGGTTCCGACGATGATCCCGACCAGCAGCACGAAGGCAAAGGTGTTGATGACGTCGCCGCCGAACAGGTAAAGGAAGATGACAACCACCAAGGTCGTACCGGAGGTGATCAGCGTTCGCGACAGCGTCTGGTTGATGGACTCATCCATCAGCGGCTGCAGCTCCGCACCCCGTTTGAGACGGAGGTTCTCCCGGACCCGGTCGAACACCACCACGGTGTCGTTGACCGAGTAGCCGACGAGTGTCAGCAGCGCCGCGATAGTCGGCAGGTTGATCTCCCGCTGGGTAAAGGCAAGCGCTCCCAGTGTGATCAGCACGTCGTGGAACAGCGCGACGACGGCTCCCACGCCGTACGGCAGCTGGAAACGGATCCAGATGTAGACCAGCATGCCGATGAGGGAGAACACGATGGCCAGCTCCGCCTTCTCACGCAGGTCGGCGCCGACCGCGGGGCCGACGCTCTGGGCTCCGAGCAGCGAGTACTCGCCGGTCGTGCAGCGGACCTTCAGCATCGAACGAGCCGCGTCGCTGAGACCCTGAATCGAGGCCAGCTCGTCGGTGCTGGCGAAGATCCCGTGGAGCTTGCGGTATGCCAGGACGGCCTCGGCCATCGGCTGGTAGTGGTCGGTCAGCGTTTCCTTGTCGCCGCCGATACCGTCCGGGTCGGCCGCGACAAGGAGGTCGGTCAGCTCTTTTCTTCCCTGCGTGTTGAGGTCGAACTTGTTGCCGAGATCGCCGTTGAACTCCTTGTTCAGCAGGTCGAGGATCGGCTTCGTGAAGTCGCCCTCTTTGCCCTCCGGGTTC
>JAJDNH010000201.1 GCA_022340775.1 Acidobacteriota bacterium | reverse complement strand
CGGCCTCGGTGGCTTCCTTCGTGGGCCTCACCCCTGACCGCGTCAAGAGCTCCGGGGATCAGAACATGGCTGTGTGCGGAGATCGTCTCGTCCCCCTGCACTCCCTGGCCAGGCTGCTCGGGGAGCCCAAGGCCGAGGGCGGTGTCCTGCTCGAGCTGTCTGCGGGTGGCTCGCCGGTGATGTTGGCGGCGGAAGCGATCGAAGGCGAGGAGGAGGTCCGGATCCGTCCCTTGCCGGCCGCGGCCGGGAAACATCCTGTTTTCGATTCGATGACGTTGCTGGCAAGCGCGCGCCCCGTTCCCGTCATCTCTCCGCTCCTTCTCAGCGCGTTGCAAGGCCGAGAGGTGCTTCCGAGGACAGAACGAGTATTTGTCGCCCGCCTCCGGGTACTGCTGGTCGACGACTCAACGGTGACCCGTGAGATGCTGCGCCGCCTGCTTGAGGACGGGGGCTTCGCGGTACGTGCCGCGTCCTCGGCAGCTGAAGCGCTGAAGCAGCTGGAAGAGGCTGAGTTCGATTGTTTGATCACCGACATCGAGATGCCGAGAATGGACGGCCTCGAGCTGACGAGGAGACTCCGGGCTACCCCTGCACTTGCTCAGTTACCGGTCGTTGTGGTGTCGACCCGAGACAGTGCCGAGGATCGTCTCGCGGGCCTTCATGCAGGCGCGGACGTGTACATCACCAAGCAAGGCATGAACTCCCGCGAGCTTCTGAGGATCGTCCAGCGCTTGGGGGGGCGCCTGTGAGCCCGGTACGTGTCTTGATCGTGGATGACTCAGCGACCGTGCGGGCGGCGCTGAAGACCCTGCTCGGACGGCAGAGCTCGATCGAGGTCGTAGGGGAGGCGGGGGAGGGGAGGAGTGCAATTGCACAGGTCCTTCGCCTCAGTCCCGACGTCGTCCTGATGGACCTCGAAATGCCGGGAATGGACGGACTTTCCGCAATGGAGCACATCCGGTCCCAGCGTCCGACACCGATCGTCGTCGTCACCTCACGTACCCGCCGTGACGAAGTGGCCACCGCGTTTGCGGCCGTCAAGCGAGGCGCGGTGGCGGTGTTCCCCAAGCCGGAGGTGCCCAGCGCGTGGGAGAACCTTGCCAGCTCCCTCATTGCCACCCTGAACGGGCTAGTTCCCCGGCGTCCGGACCTCGCCCCAACCTCGCAAACAGATACCCCACCCCCCGTACGTCGCCCCTTCAGGTATCTCGTCGTCGGTGCCTCGACCGGAGGACCGGCCGCCGTACACTCGCTCCTGCGTGCGCTCGGCACCGGAACCGGCTTGGGTGTCGCTGTTGTCCAACACATCTCGGCTGGCTTCGAGCATGGTCTCGCAGAGTGGCTAGCGCGAGAGCTTGCGATGGACATAGCCGTAGCTCGGAACGGCGAGCCGCTCCGGCCCGAGACCGTTCGGTTGGCCCCGTCCGGCGCTCATCTGATACTGCAGGAAGGTGGAACTCTCTTGGTGGACAGAGAGGCTCCGCCACGAAACGGACACCGTCCGTCGGTCGATGAGCTGCTGCTCTCGGCGGCCCGGAGCGTCCCGCTGCGCACCGCCGGGGCTCTGCTGACCGGTATGGGGACCGACGGAGTCGAGGGACTGGCAACGCTGCGGCGGGCCGGAGGCCTCACATTGACACAGAACGCCGAGAGTTGCGCGGTATTCGGAATGCCCAGGGCGGCCATCGAGCTTGGGGCGGCCGAGCTCGTGCTGCCCCCCGACCGGATCGGCTCCTACCTTCGCTGCACGGTGCTGGGGAATTCCACATGACACGGCCCGCCCATCTCCTGGTGGTAGACGACAGCACCGTTACCCGCACCGTGCTTCGGCGCCGGCTCGAGCGGGCCGGCTACATCATTCTCGAGGCGTGCGATGGCGAGGAGGGGGCGCGCCTCGCTTTGCAGGACCGACCATCTCTGGTCATTACAGATGTCGAGATGCCTGCCCTCGACGGCTTCCAGCTGACCCGGTTCCTCAAGGCGGAGCCGGAGACCTCATCGATTCCGGTCGTCATCCTCACCACTCATGAGGAGGGAACGTCACGCTACTGGGGACGGCACACCGGGGCGGACGCCTACATCACGAAGGACGCGGGGGACGACGTCCTGCTTGAGGTCGTTCGTAGGCTTCTGGCCAACGCCGGACCGGCTGCAAAGTCGCCGTCAGCAGGACCCGCGCCGTCACAGGACATCGTGGCCCGCGTGGTGCGCCAGCTCGACGACCGTCTGCTTCAGGTGACAATCATTAACGACGTGCTGGAGGCTGGGCTCTCGGCAGCCTCCGTCAAGGATGCCGCCGACAGGCTGCTGGCCCATTTCTCCGAGCTCCTCGACACCCCTCGGGTCGCGGTCGCCATTATCGAGGACGAGGCGGCTACCGTCTTTGTCCGACGCGACGTGGCAGGCGACAATACCGACGGCCTTGGCACCTTCCTGAGCTCTCAGCTGGGGCGTTCCGGATACCTTTTCGCCTCACTGGAGGTGACAGTCATCGCATCGGTTGGTGGATGTTCGGACGAGTCCGCGGCCAACCTCGAACCCGAGCTCTTCCACCTGCCGCTGCGGGATGCAGCGGGTGTACTTCTCCTGTGGCCGTCCTCTCGGCCACGCCGTGCCGACGCCTTTTCGAAGCTGCTTGGAGATACCCTGCCTCACGCTGCGGTGGCACTCGACAACGCACGTCTTGCCGATCGCTTGCGAAGGCTGTCGGCGGTCGATGATCTGACACGCGTGGCGAGTCGGCGCGCCATTCTCAGCCGTCTGGCGGAGGAGCTTGAGCGGGCCCAGCGGTACGGCACCAAGCTGTCGATCATCCTGTGCGACATCGACCACTTCAAGAGGATCAACGACACCTACGGACACCTTGTCGGTGACGAGGTCCTTCGCCAGGTGGCTCAGGTGCTCCTGAGCGGCTGCCGCAGCGCCGATCTGGTCGGTCGCTACGGTGGGGAGGAGTTCTTGCTCCTTCTGCCGCACACCGCTCTGGAGAGAGCGGTGAGCACCGCCCGCCGGCTGCAGGAGAAGTTGGCCTGCGGGGACATGATCGAGGCAGCTGATCCGGATCTCATCGTCACCGCGTCGTTCGGGGTCGCCTGTGACGAAGAGGTGGAGACAACCCGGGCGGTAGATGCCCTGCTGTCGTTAGCCGACGAACGTCTCTACGAGGCGAAGGGAGCCGGTAGAAACCGTGTGATGCCGTGACCGGACTTGGCGAGCTGATTCAGAAGATCGAGCGCGTCACGGGAAACGTGATCGTTGCCCGTGACCTCGCGGCCCTCAAGAGGGTCGTCGAAGCCCGCATCAGTGCAACCCACTCGCCCTCTCTCCAGGCGTACGTCGATCTGTTGCAGGAGGATCCCTCCGATCCGGAGTGGCGCCACCTGGTCTCCCACATCACGGTCAAGGAGTCCTACCTCTTTCGAGGGCACCAGCAGTTCGAGGCATTGGCGAGCCACGTGCTTCCCCAACTGGCGCGGGCCCTGCCGCCCGAGACAACGATCAGAGTGTGGTCCGCGGGATGCGCGCGCGGGGAGGAGGCGGCAACGCTGGCAATAGTCCTCGCGGAGAGTCAGCACCTTGCGGGACACCGCTGGACGGTTCTGGGAACGGATGTCGACCTATCCGCACTCGAGGCGGCGAGCAGTGGCCGCTTCGGCGCCCGTGCCGTATCCCACGTTCCCCCGCCTCTGCTCGAGCGCTACTTCATCAAGAGGGGTAGGGAGCACGAGCTGAAATCGACACTCCGCGAGCGAATCGAGTACCGGCAGCTGAATCTCATCCGAGACACCCTCCCAGTGGAGGACGGAGCATTTCACCTCATCCTGTTGCGGAACGTGCTCATCTACTTCCGGCGTAACTCTCAGCGGAGAGTGCTCGACGAGATGGCTCGCGCTTTGGCCGGGCCTGGCTGGCTGTTTCTCGGGCCGACCGAGGCGATGTGGGCCATCTCGAAGGTCCTGCTTCCGCGAGAGCTGCCGGGATGCTATGCCTACCAGCACCCGATCTCGGAACCCGACCCCGAAGTCTCGCGCTACAGCAGCCGGACCAAGACGCGAGCCCCCGCCCGCGACAATGCCGAGCCCTCAATACATCGGACAGCGCCAGCAGCTGTTCCTCGCGCCACGCCCGGCCCACTCGATCTGGCGAACCTGGTTGGCGACCTCAGAGACGGCAATTACGCCGACCTCAGGGACCGGCTCCATGCCTTCATGAGGGACCATGGCCCGGGACCAGAGGCGTACCTGTTGCTCGGCATGAGCTACGACCAGCAAGGAGACACCGAAGCAGCGGTCGAGGCGTACCGGGGAGCCGTGTACCTCCGGCCAGACTTCTTTCATGGCAGGTTCTTCCTGGCCGAGAGTCTGCGAGGGCTCGGCTGGCTGGAGCGGGCGGTGGGGGAGTACAGGAGCGTGATCGGGCTCCTGTCTGCGGGCGGCGGCGTCCCGTCCGTCTACGCGCGCGAGCTCGCCCTGCCGGACCGGGCCCAGGTGCTGGCACGGAGCCTGGCAGCCCTCGAACCCTGAGTCCCCGACCCGTCAGCGAGCGCGGGGGTGATGATCGCTCTGGCCTTAGGGTCCAAGCCGGCGGCCGCCATCGATTCGCAGGCATTGCCCGGCGATGACCACTGCAGGAAGTCCGAGCCAGCGGACGACTGCCTCGGCGACCTCTTCTGGAAGCCCGGTCCGACCCAACGCCGTGTCGCCGGTCACGACACCTTCTGGCGGTGCCGGGGCTCCCTCGATCGATCCAGGCGCGACGCACGTCACGATGAGCCGTGGACCGAGCGATCGCGCCAAGGAGCGTGTTGCAGCCTCCACTCCGCCTTTCGCGGCCAGGTAAGCGGGGTAGGAGGGCCAGCCCAGTCGCACACCGACATCTGAGAAGAACACGATCCGGCCCCGATCCACGACCAGCGGATGCAGCCGGAGCACGAGATCGAGGTGCGACTCCAGCTCCAGGGCGATGATGCGCTGGATTTCCTCGAGGCTCACAGAGCGGACCGGCGTCGACGAGAAGCGGGAAGCGCCGAGGACGATACCGCCGAGGGGTGCGTGCCTCTCGGCCCAGCCCGCTAGGAGACGGCGCCCCTCAGGCACTCCGAGGTCTGCCTGCAGGGTGGGGTGGATCGCGACGAGATCGCGGGCCCTCTGACGGTGGTCGTGCAAGTGGAGCAACAACGGAGCGGCGCGTTCGGCGAGCCTCCTCGCCACCTCGCAGGTAAGCAAGCCGTTGGTTCCCGTGACCAGGATAGGAGAGGGTTCGATCCTGCGGCCTCCTACCAGTCGACCTCCACCTGCCTGGGCTTGCCGCCGAAGCGGGAAACCAACACGAAACGGTTCCGTCTCCCAAACTCGAACAGATCGCGGGTTACCCGGACGTCCTCGGTGCAGTACTCGGAGATCTTTTCGATCTCCCCCTCGCGCCACCATTGTAGAGCCTGAAGACCATCCGCCGACTTGCCGCTACCCAGGGTTGCGCTGGCCACGCTCTCGAGCTTCGGCCTGAACCCAAGCCTATCCTCGAGCTCGTACATCAGATCGAGGGTGGGCAGCGCACGAAGATCGGCATCGCTGTACCCCCGCAAAACCTCGTAGTCGAAACCCTTGATGTTGTAACCGACCACGAGGTCCGCGCTCTGCAGCAGTGCGATCAGCTCGGCGATCGTGTCCTCCGTGTAGGTCTTGAACTCGTCTCGATCGTAGCGGTACGAGACGCCGACCGAGACACCCAGGCGGTGCAGTTGACTCCGGCCGCCGACCTCATCGAACGACCGCTGCGTCTCGAGGTCGAATACCACGACCAGTTCATTGCTGGCCACGTCGCGCGTCGGGTTGTCCTCGAAAAGACCCATCTGGCCATCCCAGGTCTCCACTCTCGCCTCCCAGTCGGCGCTGCACTCCTTGCCGGACGCTTCACCTACACCGGCGGTAATCCCACAGCACGGTCCGTCCGTCGGGGCCTTCGCGGACGCCGGCCAGAGCTGACTTGGCCTTCGGGACGAGGGTCGGTACAGCGGCCGCGGGAAGTGTAGCATGTGGGGGTGAGGCTCTCGGAGCATCCGCCGTACGCCGTCGGCCCCGCGGTTGGGAGCCGCAGCCTGGAGGGCAAGCTTGCGTCTCTGCTCCACGCCGCGCTCTGGATTCGGATCGAGATCGAGGAGTGGCAGCTCGTCCGCGAAGGACACCTGCACCTCGTCTGCTCGCCGGAGATGGCCCGCCGTGGCGAACGTTGGCGCCGCGTGGAGCTAGCCAGCCACCCGCTGACCGTCCGCGACGGCGTGCAAGAACTGCCAGGCGATGCGCAAGATCTGCTGCGCGGAGAGCTTCGAGAGCTGCAACTCGATGTCTTCAGACAGGCCGACCTCGGCCTCGCATCCGAGATAGGGGAGACGCGATCGGCGTTTCAGCGCCGGTTGCTGCGCTCCCTGGGTCCTCTCATCCAGACGAGGATCCAGGCGTTCAACAACGCCCGGCCCCGCGAGCCGAAGGCCGCCCCGGATCGCGGGAAGGTCGCCGGAGCTGTGTCACAACTGGTCTCCGGAATCGAGCACAGGGCGGTGCGTGCGACGGAAGACGTCGTCCACAGTGCGGAGCTGGGGCTGCTCCTTGTACCCGAGGGCGTCGTGCTCGCAGCAGTGGGTATCGATGACCGCATGATCGAGGGTCGCCCCAGGCCGGACCGATGACGCAGGGCGTCGACACGTCTCGGCGGCCGGCCATCGTCGCGGCGCTGGTGGCCGCGATGCTGACCGTCGCCAAGCTCATCATCGGAGTTGCCACCGGCTCTTTAGCTGTTCTGGCCACTGCCGTTGACAGCCTCATGGACTTGACTTGCTCCGGCCTGAACGTCTTTTTTCTCGGCCTGGCACGAAAACCGCCGGACGAGGAGCACCGCTTCGGACACGGCAAGGCCGAGGCGCTGTCGGGGGTCATCCAGGCCACGATCATCGCCATGGGAGGGCTCTTCCTGGCCGGTCACTCGGTGCAGGAACTGCTCACCCTGTCGATGGTGCGCAGCACTGCCCCCGGAATCGTAGTGTCCGTGATTTCCATTCCGATCTCCCTGGCACTGGGCCTCTATCTCCGTCACCAAGCCCGGCGCCTGGCCTCGGTCGCCCTGCGTGCCGATGCCTTCCACTATCTGACGGATGTCGGCACCAGTGCCGTTGCTGCGGCGGCGCTGGTGGTCGTCCGAGTTACGGGGGTCGATGCCTGGGATCCACTTGGATCGCTCGCCATTTCCGCTTACATCGTGATCGAGGCTATACGTATCCTCAAGGAGGCCGCCGACGAGCTTCTCGATCGCGGGCTGCCGCCGTCCTTCGAGTCCGAGGTCGGAGACGTGATCGTATCCCTTGGCGATGACGTGCTGGGTTTTTCGGATCTGCGGACACGCCGCAGCGGCAAGACGATTTTCATCGAGCTTCGTCTTCGCCTGGACGGAGAAATCTCCTTCAACCGCTCCCACGCCTTGACTGAGGATCTCATCGGCCGTCTGCGACGCCGGTTTGGGGCCTCAACGCAGGTCATGATCGACACCGACCCTGTGGATCGCACGGAACGCCAGGTCCCCGGGGCACGGCGCCGCGATCCCGGCTAACGGCTCCCCCCCAGCCGCGATCGTGTACCATGCGCGCATGGAGAGCCTCGGTACCGCATGACCGTTCCGGACACGGCACAGGTCGAGTCGAGCGGCCCTCCGGTACGGTTGCCGGCGTTCTCCGGCCCGCTGGACCTGCTGCTTCACCTGATCCAGAAGAACGAGGTGTCGATCTACGACATCCCGATCGCCAGCATCTGCGACCAGTTCCACGCCCACCTGGCGGCCATGCAGGAGATCGATCTCCAGATCGCCGGGGAGTTCCTATGGATGGCCGCCTGGCTGCTCCAGCTCAAGTCGAAGATGCTCCTGCCCCGGCCAACCGGTGACGAAGAGGATCCGCGTGCCGAGCTCGTCGAGCGTCTCCTCGAGTATCGAAGGGTCAAGGAGGTCGCAGGCATCCTGTCCGAGATGCATGTCGTGCGTCGATGCGTCTGGCCCACCGGCATCGGACTGGATCTCACCGATACACCAGTCGAGCTCGAGTGGGAGGACGTCGACCTCGATCTCATCGCTCGCACCTACCTGGATGTCATGCAACGGTTCGCTGACGCGCACCCACCTCCGCTGACGGTACTGCCCTTGCGTTTTACCGTTGAGCAGAAGATCCGCGAGCTCTACCGTGAGGTCCACGCGAAGGGGCTCGTGCCACTGATGCGGCACCTGCGGACCCGTAGCGAAACGGAAGAGGTGGTCACCGTCGTTGTTGCCGTGCTCGAGCTGGCGCGGCTCGGCGGGGTTCATGCGGAGCAACGGCAGCCCTTCGCCGAAATCTACCTCAGACCCGGCGATATGGATATTGACATCGAGAAACTGAGAGTTATCGCACCTAGTGAAGTAACATGAGATGATCACTCATATTATTGAAGCTATTTTGCTCACAAGCAGTGCGCCGGTCACCGTTCAGCAACTCCTCGAGGCTTTGGCGGACAGTGACACGAACGAAGCCGAGGTCGAGGCAGCCCTGACCGCGTTGGAGAGCCGCTGGGATCGAACCGACAGTGGGATCCGCCTGGAACGGGTAGGGGGGGGATTCAGATGCGTGACGCCTGCGCAACTCGACCCTTACCTGCGCTCGTTTCACGGCATCGTGTCCCGTCAACGTCTCTCGCAGGCTGCGCTCGAGGTGCTGGCGATCGTCGCTTACCGGCAGCCGGTCACGTTGCCGGAGATCAACTTCGTCCGCGGAGTGGCCTCCGGAGGCGTGGTCCGGACGCTGCTCGAACGCAGACTGATCCGCGTCTCCGGGCGAAAGGCAGTCGTTGGCAAGCCTTTCCTTTACAGAACAACCAAGGAGTTCCTGGTTCACTTCGGCCTGGAGAGCGTGGGCGATCTTCCAGAGCCGGAGGAACTCGACCGCAGCGAGCCCTCCGCGGACTGAACAGACTACACGAGACGCTTCGGAGGTGGCAGCAATTGGGCTGGGGATGAGGGCCACAGCGCAGTTCCGAGGTTCTCTGCCAGCCGTCGAAGCCTGCGCTCGAGAGCTTGAAGGGCCATTTCGCGGCTCACGGTGACGAGCAGGACGCCGGCCACGATTACCGAGATCGCGGCGGGAGCCCCATGACTCCAACCTCCGGCGAAGCCAGCGGCGGCGCTCAGCGCGAGCACCCCGGCAAAGCCGGCCGCATGGGCGTTGTGGAGCTGCTGCGGCAGGCAGCGGAGATCAAGCGTAGCGGCAGCTGTGCTGACGGCCAGGCTCAGCTTCACTGAGTCCTCGACCTCCCGGTGAATCAGTCCGTACACAGAGGTCGAATAGGCCATTCTCAGGGCCCAGATGCCCGGCATCTCCGGATGTCCCTCGACGTGGGCCGACCGTAGGGTCTCGCCGATGATTCGATCCGCCGCTACCGGTACGTGCGCGGTCAGGGCCCGATAGCTGACGGACAGCGGGGCCCTTGGCTGGGCCCTTGCGGCGTCCGGAACCAGATCGACGAGCTTCATTGTCCAAGGGTACACCGGCACTGACCCGTACCCCGTAGCGGGTATACTCGCCGGCGAGGCCGGGCTCGCCAGCTGAGGTCCATGCCGGCGAACGGGGAGGAGCTATGAGGTTGCAGGGTCGAGAGCCCGCTATCCGGGTACTCATGATGCCCAGGGACACGAACCCGTCGGGGACAATATTCGGAGGGGTCATTCTCTCCTATATCGACCAAGCCGGAGCCGAAGAGGCCAAGCGTCACGGTCCGGAACGAGTCGTAACGGTTGCCATGAAAGAGGTCGTCTTCCGCGAGCCGGTCTTCGTGGGCGACCTAGTGTCCTTCTTCACCGCGCTTGTCCGGGTGGGTCGCACGTCGGTGACCGTCCGGGTGTCGGTGCGGGCGGCCCGGCGCTGGGACCGAAACGAGGTCGTCGAGGTCACCGGAGCCGAGATTACCTACGTCAACGTTGATCCCCAAAACCGGCCGGTTCCGATCGCTTCGGAGCGAAGCACCCTCGAACTGCGGGACAGCTGAGAGATGGCCGTGGAACGATCGGCGATCAGGCTGCTCCTCGAACGGGCGCGGAGGGCTGGCTTGGTGCCGGGCGCGGTAGCCGCCTGGGGAGAAGGGAAATCGGGAGATCCTCAGACCGTGGCGCACGGGGCCGCCGCAGAGCTCCCGCAGCCAGTGCCCGTCACTCCACAAACGATCTATGACCTCGCCTCATTGACCAAGCCGCTTTGCACGACGACGCTGCTGCTGTTGGCCGTCAGGGAAGGGCGACTGGCGCTCGACACGGCAGTTCAGGAGCTGCTGCCGATGGCGCGTGGCAAACCAGTGGGTGAGCTCACCATCCGCCACCTCGCAACCCACACTTCAGGGCTGCCGGGCTGGCTACCGCTCTACGCGCTGGCCAAGGGCAAGCGCGAGCGTGCTCTTCCTGTGTTGGTCGACACCCCACTCAGCGCGCGTCCGGGCACACGAGTTACATACTCTTGCCCCGGCTTCATCCTGCTCGGCCTGCTGCTCGAGGTGGCATTCGGTCAGGCGATCGGCGAGTGCTTCCGGGTACGGATAGCCCTACCGCTGGGGCTACAGGCGGGCTTCGACTTTTCTCCGGCCGGGCGGCACATCGCCGCCGGAGCCCAGCATCCGTCGGCGGAGGAGGCCCTGCTCTCGCAGCTCGGGTTCGCACATGACGCCCGTTGGCTGCCCGCCTCCCACGACGGGGCGCCGGACGACGGCAACTGCCGCTTTCTCGGTGGCGCGGCGGGGAACTCCGGCCTCTTTGCCGACGCCACGAGCACCTTCACTCTGGCGGGCCAGTACCTCAAGGGAGTCAGCGGCCTGCTTGATGCCGAGGAGATCGAGCTTGCAACCCATAACTACACGCCTGGCCTGGAGCAGGCGCGCGGCCTGGGATGGCAACTGGCGGCGTCACCGGGCTCCTCAGCCGGACCCGCGCTTCCGCCTCACGCTTTCGGTCACAATGGCTTCACCGGAACCTCGGTCTGGGTGGATCCGGAGCAGGGGAGGGTCATGCTCTTGCTTGCCAACCGCAACCACCCAAGCCACCGTGGGGTCGACCTTCATCCGCTGCGCCGCCGCTTTCATTCACTGGTCTGCGGGCTCCAGAAGGACGCTAGGTCCGCAGCGTTGTGAGCCGGTTGGCGGCGAAGAGAGTCGCCAGGACCGGGGGAAGCCAGGCTCCGACCACAGGCGGTAAGAGGTTGGCCTCGCCCATCTTCCCTGCCAATGCAACAAGTACGAAGTAGGCGATTCCTAAACCGAGGGCCAGAGCGATGCCCTGCATAGAGCTCAGGCGTCTCCCGCCAGATCGATTGAGACCGAACGGGAGCGCGAGCAGAACCATAACGAACGCTGACAACGGGTAGGTCAGCTTCTGGTGAAGCCGCACGATGAGTTGGACTGGCCGGTAACCGGAGGCCGCCAGCTCATGAATGTACCTGCGCAGATCACGGAAAGACATCTGTGAAGGAGACTGGTACTTGTGGGCAAAGTAGCTGGGAGACTCGGGGACATCGAGCTCCATCGGCCGGGTGATACGCCGGAACTCGTCGGTACCATCGGGGTAGATCTGGCGGAACCAACCGGAGTCGGCCATCCAGCTCCCGTTCGTGTACCGGGCTCGGTCCGCAAACAGCTGCAGCCTGAGTGCTCCGCTTTCATCGAAACGGAACGACGTGAAACGGATCAGCGTCGAACTCTTCGAGTCGAAACGGAGGAAGTTGTAAAGCGTCATCCCGTCACGAGAGAACAGCCACTGCCGATCTGCGGTCGCGTAGGAGCGAGCTGTCTCGCGCCCCATGATCCGGTCCAGGAGGTGCTGTGCCTTCCGGTTCGCCCGTGGCACCACGGACTCCTCCAGGATTCCGAGGCCGATCGCACAGGCTAGAGCAACCAGCACGATCGGCACAACCACCCGGTACAAGGAAATACCACCTGCCTTCAGCGACGTCAGCTCCAGGTTTCGTTCCAGCAAGGTCAGGACGATCAAGACCCCAATTAGTATGGCAAAGGGGGTAACATCCAGGGCAACCTGAGGAATGAGGTTCCAGTAATACGCAAGGAAGATGCCGAACGAAGCTTTGTGCTTTGCAACCTCGTCGATTTTGTCGGCCAGATCGACGACGATGTACAGCGCCGCCGTACTTCCCAGCACGAGAGTGAGCGGACCTATCAGGCGCGTCGTGAGGTATCGGTCCAGCAGGGTAGGGAACGTCGTCCTCGTCTGTCGTCTTTGCAGCGCTACAGGTATCGAACCGGTGAGCGGCACACCGCTGCGTGCTACCCGCGTCTCGGGCACGGCTGCGCGCCGGCGCCTCCAGTCACGTTCCAGCAGGCGCGCGAACAGGCCGACTCCGCGCCGCTTCTCTCCAAGCCAACGCGCCATGCCACGCATCAGGAACATCGCCACCACGACCAGGATCAGATTGGGCGCCCAGACACCAACCCACGGGGGAACACGTCCCTCTCGCGCCATCACTTCCCCGTTGTTGAGCATGATGTAGTAGACGAGGATAACCCCGACCGAGAGCAAGAAACCTCGCCCACGACCTCCGGATCTCGTGCCGATCCCCAACGGAAGAGCGATCAACGCAAATGCGATACAGGCGGCAGGAATCGCCAGCCGCTTATGCAGCTCGACCAGCGCGAGACGCCGTTCCGTAGGAGTCACCTTCGCGGCCTCATCTTGGCGCTTGTCCCGGGGCGGAATCGGCACGCCCACCATCCGCAACAGACTCCCGGTTCCGAGCTCACGCATCCCCAGCGAGTAGCTGACCGAGCCCGGCTCCTTCGGGAACAGCTTGTGCAGCTGCGTCCGGTTGACATTGACCCGGTAGGTTTCCGGCCTCGCCGGGTTGAACTCATGCGTCACCACGTCCTCGAGCCGCAACCACGGCTCCCCGGTGGGGGAGGAGGACTCTCCGTTCTTCCCGCCCTCCGACGGAACCTCGCTGACAAGCCTGCCCCTCTTGGCCACTACCAGCCGATCCTCACCCCCTTGCGAGCGGTCGAACAGAATCACGCCCCGCCAGTAGCCGGTTTCAGGATCAATGTCCCGCACGTACAGCAGGAGGTTCGGGAACCCCTCGTAGAACACGCGCGGCTCGATCTGGCCGATTACCTTTGCCGACGAGAACAGCCGCACTTTCAGTTCGCGCAACTCCCGGTTCGAACGAGGCATCACCTCGACCGTCAGGTATCCGTTGAGTGCGGTGAGTGCGATGCCCAACACCACGATCGCACGTAGCACCCGTCCCGCCGATATGCCACCGGCTTGCAGCGCGACCACCTCGTTTTCGCTGTTCATCCGCCCGACGGCGATCAACACCCCGAACAGGAACGCCATCGGAACCGTCAGCACGGCAACATGCGGTACCGTGACTTCCAGCAGCCGGAGCGCGTCGCGCGCGCTGACGCCCCGTACGAAAATCTGCTCCATCAGCCCGAAGATCGCCCGCATCAGCAGCAGGAATGTGTAGGTCACGAACCCGACCGCCGTCGGACCTACGATTTCCCCGACCACATAGCGATCAAGGACCGGCAGCAGCGAAAGGCGCCACCTGCGTCGTTTCATGACCGCGCCAGTCTACACGTTCCGCCGGGGGCAGACCATGAGCCGTGATCGGTCGGGGACTTTCCACGGCAGGGGAGATGTTCCCCGGACATCAACAACTTTTCCACAGGAGGGACAGAAGTCCACAGCTCTGCGTTCATCTGTAATGTCCGATAAGATATATTATGTAAACCTACGGACGTGTCAACCCAAGTGTGACTCCTCAACCTCCCAGGTGAAAGGCGCTGGCAATACTCCCCAAGCCCGCCCTACTGAAGCTGCTGACGGAGCTCGGCTAGGAGCTCCTCCAGCGCCGCCACGATGTCCCGCGGTTCGGGCTCGCGTGCGGTCCGGAAGGACAGCGAGACGCTGAACGACCGGCTCGGGTTCTTGAATCGCATGACAAAGGGTCGAGGCGGAGCACTCTGCTGTGCCTCCGGAGAATCGCTGGCTCCCTCGGTATCGCCTTCCGCTGTAGAGGCATGGTCGGCGGAGAGCGCCCTGCGCAGCTCCCGCAAGGATCCGCGGTTCAACTGCCCGGAAGCCAGCTGCTCGACGAGCGCAGCCATGGCCTCGTGGTCTGCGGCCTTGGCGATTTCCAGAAGGAGTCCCTTCGCGGTGATGTCGGCATGCCGACATCGGGTTCGTAGGGAGTCTGGAATCCGAAGAAGGTGGAGGGTCTCGGTGACCGTCACCCGCGAGCGGCCGAGGGCTGTGGCTACCTGCTCGTGGGTGTAGTGATACTTGTCGATGAGGGTCTGGAAGCCCTCCGCTTCCTCGAAGGGGCTCAGATCCTTGCGCTGGAGATTCTCGATCAGAGCGATCTCAAGTGCCTCTCGATCGGTTGCTTCGACGAGGAGGCACGGGACCTCCTGGAGGCCGACCTCAAGGGCGGCGTGGAACCGGCGCTCGCCGGCTATCAACTCGTAGCCATGCCCTTCCGTGCGGCGGCGGACAAGGAGGGGCTCGAGAATGCCGTGTCTAGTTATGCTGGCAACAAGATCCGCGAGGTCGCCGAGCGCGGCACGAGGCTGGTCGTGATTGCTCGTGATGAGCTCCGCGGGGATCATGCGACCGATGCCCTCCCCTGCCCGCTGTGCGAGCTCTTCGACGAAGTGGCTGTCGTGGCGCATCCGCCGCTTGGGGGGCAGTCCGCGCTTAGGACCCGACACGTTGCAGGACCTCCTCACAGAGTTTGTAGTACTCGTAGGCGCCGCTCGACTCTGGGGCGTGGTCAAAGATGCTGCGTCGGTGCGCCGGCGACTCCTCCAGGCGAACGGACTTTGTGATGATGGTGTCGAAGACGAGGGTGTTGAAGACCCCTTGAATCTCGCCCAGGACCTGACGGGAGAGGACGGTGCGTCTGTCGAAGAGGGTCACGAGGACGCCCAGCAGGCGAAGGTCGGTGTTGGGGCGCGCTTTGATCTTGTCGATCGTCTCGAGGAGATCGTCGG
>JAJDNH010000186.1 GCA_022340775.1 Acidobacteriota bacterium | reverse complement strand
TGGCCTGATCGTCCATTCGTTCAACCCTCAGCCGGGCCCCGCGGGGCCCGGCTTTCTTGTCACCCTCCCCTTCCGAGGATGGGCGCGCGTGGTGACACGACGGCAGCCTCGGTGGTACCGTTAGCGTTGGGGCTTGATGTTCAGGGTCATCACCGAAGGCGCCGCCTACCGGGAGCACGTCTTGCTCAAAGACGGGCAGGGGGTCCTCCTTCGGCCCGGCACGCCGACCGATCTACCGGCCGTCCGCGAGCTTTTCAAGGCGACCTCGATCGAGAGCCTGCGCATGCGCTTCATGGCCAGCATTGCCGAGGTCCCGGAGTCCACCCTGCATGACATGTGCGGCGGCGATTTCTCCGAACGAGGCTGCCTGCTTGTCATCATCGGCGAGGACGAGGAGACGCGGGTCGTAGGGATCGGGAACTACATCGGACTCGGTAACGGCAAGACGGCAGAGGTCGCCTTCCTGGTGGCCGACGAGTTCCAGGGACGAGGCATCAGCACACTGCTCCTCGAGCGCCTGGCCGGCCTGGCCGCGGCGCACGGCTATGTCGAGTTCGAGGCCGACGTCCTGTTCGAGAACCAGGCCATGATCAACGTGTTCAAGAGCTCGGGGTTCGAGTTCCACCGCGGCGTCGAGGACGGCGTGGTCCACGTGGAGCTCCCGGTCCGGGGCGCCGTCGCTGTCCATGAGCGCGGGGAGCTGCGCGAGCGGATCGCGGTCGCCAACTCCCTCACCCCTCTCCTTCGGCCACGCGCGGTGGCGGTCGTCGGAGCTTCGCGAGAACCCACGAGCATCGGCAACATGATCTTCCGCCACATCCTGCACGCGCCGTTCCAGGGCACCGTGTACCCGGTCAACCCCGAGGCCGAGTCGGTCCACGGTGTGCGCGCCTACCCTGCACTGGATCAGCTGCCGGAGGCGGTCGACCTAGCCGTGGTCGCGGTACCGGCACAGACCGTCCTCGAGGTTGCCGAGCAGGCCGTCCGCGCCGGCGCCAAGGGTTTGGTCGTGGTCAGCGCCGGTTTTGGGGAGTCAGGCGCCGAGGGACAGGAGCGCGAACGACGTCTCGTCGATCTCGTCCGCGCCCACGGCGTCCGCCTGATCGGTCCCAACTGCCTCGGTGTCATCACGACCGATCCCGGCGTCCACCTCAATGCCAGCCTCGCACCGAACCTACCGCCTCTCGGGGGGGTCGGCTTCTTCTCGCACTCCGGCGGCCTGGGCCTTGTCATCCTCGAACACGCCGCCCGACGCGGCATTGGGTTCTCCACGTTCGTCTCTGCCGGCAACCGTGCCGACGTCTCGGGCAACGACCTTCTCCAGTACTGGGAGGAGGACCCGGCCACCGATATGGCCCTCCTCTACCTCGAGACCTTCGGCAACCCGCGCCGCTTCGTCCGCATCGCGCGCCGCTTCACCCAGCGCAAGCCGATCCTCTGCGTCAAGACTGCGCGTAGTACGGCCGGACAGCATACGGCAGAGGGCCGATCAAGGGGCACTTTCGGCAGCGAATCGGAAATCGAGGCTCTCTTCCAGCAGACCGGCCTGATTCGCGCCGAAACCCTGGATGAGCTGTTCGATGTCGCCGTGCTGCTCGCCCACCAGCCCCTCCCGAGGGGAAACCGGGTGGCCATCGTCTGCAACTCCCGTGGGGTTGCAACGTTGCTCGCCGATGCTTGCGCCGCCAACGACCTCGACCTCACGGACCCTGGCATCGTCGACCTCGGTCCGATGGCCACTCCTCAGCAGTACGAGCAAGCGGCTCGCGAAGCTCTCGAGCACGACGAGGTCGATGCTCTGGTCGTGACCTTTGCCTGTGTTGGCGACTGCCGAGGAGAGCCCATCGCCGAGGCCATCCGCCGGGCGTATGTTGCAGCACTCGCCGCGACCACGATCGGGAAGCCGACGCTGCTCTGCCTGATGGGCCTGGAAGGGGCAATCGGGCCTGAGAGCCCCAGAGACATCCAGTCGGAGAAAGAAGGGCCGGTGTTCCCGCTGTTCCTGTTTCCCGAGTCGGCACCGCGCGCTCTCGGCAAGGTCGTTCGTTACGCCACGTTCCAGCAGCGCAAGCTCGGCAAACTCGTCTGGCACGAGGACGTTGACGCCGCCGCGGCCCGTCAGCAGGTAGCGGAAAAGCTCAGGGAGGAGCCCGACGAAGCGGGGATCGTATGGGTCGAAGGCGAGGAAGCCGCCAGTCTCCTTGCCCACTTCGGGATTGCCGTGCTGAGCGCTACCGATGAATACGCGCCAGACCTCGTGCTGGCGATCCGCTCCGACCCGTTCTTCGGACCCCTGATCGAGCTCACGAGCGCTAGCGGGCGGCCCGTGGTGCGCATCACTCCCCTGACCGATGAGGACGTCGCAGACGCTGTAACAACTGCAGGGATCTCCGATAGCTACTCGGCCGACGAGCTGTTGGGTCGTGTTTCGCAGCTGATCGAAGAGTTGCCGTGGGTTGCGGCAATGACGGCCAGACTCGCGCCACATCCCGCCGGCAGACCCGGCTGTGCGGTGATCGATGACGTCCGGATCGGGCTCCTCACGTCGCGGTCCACGGTTGCGGGAGGTGACCGATGAATCGAGGAGGCGCTGATGCTCGTGCGTGAGATCATGCACACTGACCCAATCACAGCCGACCCTGAAACCACCCTGCAGGAGGCATACGGCGTGATGAACTCTCGTCGCGTCCGACACCTCCCGGTGGTCCAGGATGATCAGGTCGTGGGGGTCGTCACCGACCGCGACCTACGCCTGGCGACGAGTGCCCTGAGCCCGACGCCGTTCCCGCCGCAGACGACGCTCGACCGGGTGATGAAGAAGCCGGTGTACACCGCCGACCCCCTCGACCCTGTGGAACACGCGGCGCGCACGATGCGGGAGCTCAGGATCGGCTGTCTCCCAGTGGTCGACGACGGCCGTCTCGTCGGCATCGTGACCGGAATCGACCTGCTGGATGCCATGCTGCGGCTCACCGGCGTCCACCGGCCGTCCGGACGCATCGAGGTCCGACTGCCAGATCGACCGGGCGAGCTTGCGAAGTTGACCGGTCTTCTCAGCAAACAACAGGTGAACATTCAGTCAATCCTCAGCTACCCCGACGAGAATGGTCACACCCGCCTGGTTCTGCGAGTTGCCTCGATGGACACGCGACCGCTGGTTGGCGCCCTGTGCGAGGCCGAGATCGAGGTCGTATGGCCGCCGCATCACACATGCCCGTAGCTATCTACCACCCGGAGTACGAGAGGTACGCGTTCGCAGGCGACCACCCGTTCAGCCCGCTTCGGATTGCGATGGTTCTCGACCTGCTGCAGGTGCTCGGCCACAACATCGAGACCCTCAGCCCCGAGCCGGCCACGACCGAGGACCTCCTCACCGTCCATGCCCAGGAGTACCTGCGCGCCGTCGCTTCGGCCAGTTCCAACGGCGGCATGGCGCGGCCGGACTTCGGCCTCGGCGCGCCGGACAACCCGATCCTGGAAGGCATCGAGGTCGGTGCCCGGCGCATCGTCGGCGGCACGTTGCTCGGCGCCCGCCTGATCGCCGAAGGAAGGGCCGAGCGGGTACTGCAGCTGGGGGGCGGTCTCCATCACGCGATGCCGCAGCTAGCCTCGGGCTTCTGCATCTTCAATGATCTCGCGATTGCAATCGGCGAGCTGACCCGGCGCGGGCTGACCGTCGCCTACCTCGACATCGACGTCCACCACGGAGACGGCGTCCAGCAGATCCTGTACGACCAGGAACGAACCATGACCCTCAGCCTGCACGAATCTGGCGAGTACCTGTTTCCCGGCACCGGAGCCATCCATGAGCTGGGGCGGGGTTTAGGCAGGGGCTTCAAGCTCAACCTACCCCTCGAGCCTTTCACAGAGGGCGAGAGCTACCTGGAAGCCTTCGAGAGGATTGTCGAGCCCGCTCTCGACTACTTCGCGCCCGATGTGCTGGTCGTACAGGCCGGCGCCGACGCTCACTTCTCCGATCCCCTGGCCGACCTGATGCTGACGACCCACGACTATGAGCGTCTGTTCAGACGCTTGCTCGAGTACGCGGATGCCTACACTCACGGCAGGCTGCTGGTCACGCTCGGGGGAGGGTACTCCATACGCGCCACGCCGCGGATCTGGACACTGCTCAGCCTCGTTTTCTTCAATCTCCCAATCCCGACGCAGCTGCCGGCGCCCTGGCTGGAACGGTGGGCGGAGGCACTGGGTGATGACCCGCCCCAGACCCTCCACGACATACTTCCCGCCTTCGACCCGATTCCCCGCCGCCCGGAGATCGACCGTCACAACCGGCTGGTCGCGACGCGTCTGCTCGACGCCGTCTCCATGCTCTGGCTGTAATACGGAGGCCCGGCCGTATCTCCCGTCCGGCTGCAATCCGCGATACGGGATCATCTGTGCGTTTTTCGCTTGTCGCACGTCTCCAACGTACCTGCGGGTACGACTGCGACGTGCTCCGGCGCGAGAAAACGCACATCTGACGCCCGCCTCGCGGATTTCGCTGCGGACGGGCTCTCCACCCGGACCTCCCAAGACTCTGAACGAAGGCGACTGATTCGCCAACCGGAATGCGCAAAGCGTCTACCTCGCTAGCCATGAGAATCTCCGCCATCACCCGCACCATGTCCCGCAGCACGTCAGCGTCTCCCTCCTCCAGCACCTTGCGGATCTCGGACAAAACACTCATCTTTGAATTGGTCACTGCTGCCTCCTATCAAAGAGATTTGGTCATCTCAGGAGAATCACGCAGTGGCCTTCTTCTTTCAACCGCCGCCGTCTGCGGAGTTGTGGAAAACGGGGCCCCTACCCCCTTT
>JAJDNH010000170.1 GCA_022340775.1 Acidobacteriota bacterium | reverse complement strand
AGGCCATCCCCGGAGGGCCGAGATGCGGCGACTCGTGAAGGACTCGTGGACGGGTCGCGCCTCCATCGACTCCACCGGCTACCTGCTGGTGCGGGAGTTCCGCAGCCGGCTCGCGGACCAGGTGCTGGGCGCGCTCACGGCGCCGTGCCGGCGCGCCGACCCGGACTTCAGCTGGCACCGGCTGGAGCAGTGGGAGGGACCGTTGTGGCGGCTCGTCACTGAGCAGCCGCCCAACCTGCTGCCGCCGGGGCAGACCAGCTGGGAGGGGCAGCTGCTGGCCGCGGCGGATGCCGCGATCTCCACGCTCACGAGGGGCGGCAAGCCGCTCGCACAGTGGCGGTGGGGAGTGCGTAATACCACCCGTATCCGACACCCGCTGAGCAGAGCCCTGCCGCTCGTCGGCCGCTGGCTGGACATGGCTCCGAGGGAGCTTCCCGGCGACCACAACATGCCGCGCGTGCAGGCGCCGGCGTTTGGCGCCTCGGAGCGCATGGTGGTCTCGCCGGGGCACGAGGAGCGGGGGCTGTTCCACATGCCGTGCGGTGAGAGCGGCAACCCGATCAGCCGGCACTACCGCGACGGCCAAGCCGCCTGGGAGGAGGGGCTGCCGACGTCGTTCCTTCCCGGAGCGGCGGAACACACGATGGTGCTCGCTCCCGCACACCCGCCCAGTGACGGAGTGACGAAGTGACGGAGTGACGGAGACCCCCAGCCACCCGAGGGAAACGGAAGACGGAAAACTCAAGACGCGAAACGGGAAACGTCCCCCACCCACCCGCAGAACCAAACCCCAGCGCGTCCCGGAGCATGTGGCGTCCAACCGGACGTGCGGTCCTTGAGGTTATTCTGAAAGGCCAGCACGAACGGCACCCGATGGGGAATAACCTCAAGGGGGGCAATCTCGGCCCTTGGCGACCAGAGCATCGGCTACACGACTGAAGGAGGCGGCCCGAGTGGCTTCCGGCGGTCGCCAGGAGACCATCCATCCTTGCTCGTGGCCGTGCGACCGCCGGAAACGCGAGGCGTGCGGTCACCGCGTGACCGCGCGGCCGCCGGAGCAACGCAGAGGGTCGCGGAGCGAAGAGCACAGCCCTGGCTGGCGTATCGTCGCTCGCAGTAGATCACGACCGGATGGCCCGGGCTACTTCTTCCAGGGATCGCCCGGGAAGCGCTTGGTGCCGGCCAGCTCTGCCGCCTCCTGGGAGATGTTTCTCTTGATGAAGTGGGAGTACCATCCCCAGCCGCTGTAGGTGGGCTTGAGCTCGGCTTCGACCGTGCTCACCAGCTCGGTCCCCTCCTTGCCGGCGGTGCGGGCCCGGGCGACGTCGGTACGCAGGGTGTCCAGGTAGTCGCGAAGGGCGCGCACGTCTGCCGCCCTGCCCACCTCGCCGTGGCCGGGAACGAAGGTCGCGAGCGGGTGCTCGGTGATCAGCCGGTCGTCGCTCACCACCCAGTCGCCGACGTGGGCGTCGATGGTGTTGGGGAGGGTGTGGTTCCAGAACAGGTCGCCACAGAAGACGATGTTCGCATCGGGCACCACGACGATCGAATCGCTGCCGGTGTGGCCGGGCAACGTCCGCACCTCGAGCTTGCGCGAGCCCAGGTAGAGGTCGATGCTGCCGTCGTAGACGAGATCTGGGAGCACCAGCGATTCCACCATCGCCTTGACCTTGGGAGGGATGTTGTCGCCCCAGAACTTGAGGTTCTCGGTGCGCTCCCAGGCGCGAACGTTCTTCTGCGCCACCAGTACCGCTCCGGCGTCGTGGTAGACGCCGTTTCCGGCCACGTGGTCGATGTGGTAGTGGGTGTTGACCACGAACCGCACTGGTTGCTGGGTCAGGCCACGGATCGTCGCCAGCAGCTCCTCGGCCGCTGCCGGCTTCTGGAAGGTGTCGATCACGGCCACCCCGTCGTCGCCGATGACGAAGCCGGAGTTGGATCCGGCGCCGCTTCCCGGCTTGCCGACGGCCGCGTAGACCCCGTTCCCGAGATCGTGCAGCGTGAAGTACTGTGGCTCCCCGGCGCCGGCTGGGAGGGCCACGCCGAGCAGGGCGGCGATGCTGAGCAAGAGTCTCACGTATTTCATGAACGGATTCTACGCCCCCCGCGCGTTCGGAGGGCATGACGGGAGCTCAGCCGGCCTGCGCTTGCGACCCGCGTCGGGTAGACTCTGAGGTCGGAGGCACCGATGAACAAGAAGCTCCTGACCCTGCTCCTGGTCCTGGCTGCGGCGCCGGGCTTCGCCCAGATGCGTACCGAGAAGCCCGCTTTGCACGCCAAACGGTGGCTCGCGATCACCGGCAAGCCGCTGTCGGCGACGGCCGGGGCGATGATCTTCCAAAAGGGCGGCAACGCGGTCGATGCAGCGGTGGCGATGATCGCGGCGGGCTGCACGATGTGGGACACTCTCGGTTGGGGCGGCGAGACTCAGGCGCTGATTTACAACCCGAAGACCGGCAAGGTGATCGGCATCGACGCTCTCGGCGTCGCGCCCAGCGGCGCCACCCCGGGCTTCTTCAAGAGCCGGGGGATGAAGTACCCGCCGGAGTACGGTCCGCTGGCGGCGGTGACGCCGGGCACCCCCGGCGGGATCCTGGTGATGCTGGCCGAGTACGGGCGGCTGTCGCTCAAAGACGTTCTCCAACCGGCTATCGACATGGCCGACGGCTACCCGATCGAGGCCCAGGCCGCCAACACCATCGAGCGCCACAAGAAGCAGATCGAGGAGTGGCCGTACTCGCGGGCCGTGTTCCTGGTTCACCGCAGAGACCATGGGCCCGAGGCCGGGGCGACCGCCGGGGAGGCCGAGAGCGGGCCGACGCCCGCGCACGACCGTCCTGCAGGCGATGTCGCAGGTGCCGGGCGCGAGGGACCCGAGCCGGGAGAGATCTTCCGCCAGCCCGACCTCGCCGCCACACTTCGCAAGCTGGTGGACACCGAGCAGGCAGCGCTCGCAGAGGGCAAGTCCCGCAAGCAGGCGATCTACGCCGCTTACGATCGCTTCTACAGGGGCGACATCGCACAGGAGATCGCCAGGAGCACGCAGGAGCAGGGCGGGCTGATCACCACCCAGGATCTCGCCAACTGGCACGTCAAGATTGAGCAGCCTGTGACCACCAGTTACCACGGGATCGACGTCTACAAGCTCACCGTGTGGACCCAGGGGCCGGTGATGCTGCAGGCGCTCAACATCCTCGAGGGCTTTGACCTCAAGTCGATGGGGTACAACACCGCGCGCTACACCAACACGGTCTACCAGGCAATGAGCCTGGCCTTCGCCGACCGTGATTTCTACTACGGCGACCCGTACTTCCCACCTGAGGAGCCGGTCAAAGGGCTGCTGTCGAAGGCGTATGCGAAGCAGCGAGCCAAGCTGATCAATCCGGACCACGCCAGCCCGGCCATCGTTCCCGGCGATCCCTACCCGTTCCAGGGGGAGACCAACCCGTTCAGCAGCCTGCTCGCCCAATGGAAGGCGGCTGCAGCCGAGCCGCCGGGCTCCAGGAACCGGGAGCTTGTGGCGTCGCTCGGTCCGGCCGAGCTGGCGCGCTTCCGTGAGACGTTCACGGCCGGAACGACCTCGGTCGAGGCCGCGGACTCGGACGGCTGGGTGGTGTCGGTGACGCCGAGCGGCGGCTGGATCCCGGCCGTGATCGCCGGCCACACCGGCGTCGGCTTGAGCGAGCGCATGCAATCATTCGTGCTCGACCCGGCCGAGAACCCGTACAACGTGGTCGAGCCCGGCAAGCGGCCGCGGGTGACGCTGACACCGACGCTGGCGCTCAAGGGCGGAAAGCCGTACCTGGCATTCGCCGTCCAGGGCGGCGACACCCAGGACCAGAACCTGCTGCAGTTCTTCCTCGACGTGGTCGAGTTCGGGATGACCGTCCAGCAGGCGGCCGAGGCGGCCAACTTCAACAGCTATCAGATGCACAGCTCATTCGGAGATCACGAGTCGATCCCGAGCAAGGTGCTGCTCAACAACGAGGTGCCGCCGTGGGTACGGGCAAGGCTCCACCGGATGGGGTACAGCATGGTGTTCGCCGACCGGACCTCGGGCCCGATCAACGCCATCCTCTTCGACCTCGAGCACGGAACCATGTGGGGCGGCTCGAGCAACTACGGCGAGGACTACGGCATCGGCTGGTAGTCAGCCCGGCTCATCCGGTCGCGATCTACTGCGAGCGGCGATACGCCAGCTAGTCCGCTCTCCAGACAGCATGGGTCGGTTCCCTGCAAACCCGGCGGTCGCGAGGCTACGAGAAGAGATCGTCGTCCTCGTGGCGACCGCCGGAAGACACTCGGGCCGCCTTCCGTCATCGTGGAGCCGATCCTCCCATCGCGGAGGGCCGTGGGAACGCCGATTTCTTTGTGGCTCCGGCACCCGGCCGTCTGCTCTGCAGACGCCCGTCGTCACCTGCCTCGGAGCGGGCAGCGAGCTCGGCCCCCGAGTCCCGTTCGAGGCCCGCTCCGGACAGGCAACGAGGCGCCTCCATTGCAGCTGAGGCCACACGGGCAATCGCCCTCCCCGTGAATTACTCGTCGCCTTCGGCGCCGGTGACGCTTGGGAAAGCGAGATGGCCGTAAGGCCAGCCCCCGCCCTCTTCGACCCCCCTGGCCACGGCCAGAGGCTCGCTTTCCTGCAG
>JAJDNH010000160.1 GCA_022340775.1 Acidobacteriota bacterium | reverse complement strand
CGCCTCCGAGAAATGACCCCCGACGTAGAGCTGCTCGCCGGTCCCGTCGTCATACGGGGTGCCCACAAGAGCTGCACTGTTGGAGTTGCCTGCAAGCCCAGCGCCGAGGTCCACCCAGGCGCTCCCATTCCATTTCTTCGTCAAGGGTCGGGAGGACGGCCGGACCACATACTCGAGGCCAATCACATAGAGCGCGGGACCGGACCCATCGTCATAAACGGTCAGACCGTGGACTTGGCCGTCAAATCCGGCTCCGACCGCGGACCAGCTGCTCCCGTTCCAGCGGGCGATCTTCGGTGCCCGGGCGCCGCCGGCAACGTCGAACAGTCCTCCGGCGTACAAAGCAGGGCCGGAACCGTCGTCAAACGGGACCAATGAGTAGACCGTACCCGAGAGGCCGGTCACGGGCCCCGCAAGAGCGACGGTCCACAGCCAGCCGTTCCACAATGCAATGCTGCCCGCCCGTTGAGAGCCGGCCCAGGTCAGCCCGCCCCCCACCACGAGCTTTCCGTCGTGCTCCGCGAGAGCGTAGACGGTTCCCTCGACACCACCACCAACCCCTCTCCAGTAGGTGCCGTCCCAGGCCGCCAGGTTCGCTGCAACCGCCCCACCTGCATATCCGAAGGAGCCGCCGGCATAGAGCATGGGGCCGGAGCCAGCGTCGTATACGCGAAGCTGGTTGACATTCCCGTCGGTCCCACCTCCTACCTCAGCCCACGTCGAGCCCGTCCACCGGGCGATGTGGTTTGGGGATGTGAACTGGCCCCCCGCGTACAGCTCGGGACCGTTGCCGGAGTCGAACGAGCCAAGGGCAGCAACCCGGCCATTGTCCAGGTCGGCCCAGCCACCGACCTGGTTCCACTGGCTTCCATCCCAGTACTTCACCAGCCCCTTGCTTGCCTCGCCACCGGCGTAGAGATGTCCATCGAAGACCAGAAACGCGCTGACCTTGGTGAACCCGGTTGTCGCTCCTACAGCGGACCAAGCCGTCCCGTCCCACCTCGCGATCTTCCCAACTGTAAGTTCACCCATCCGCGAGAAGAAGCCGCCGGCGTACAGTGCTTCGCCGCTTCCGTCGTCGAACACCGTGAGCTCGTAGACCTCGTTGTTAGCGCCCGAGCCAACGGGTGCCCATGTGGTCCCGTCCCAGACAGCGATGTAGTTGGCGGGGACGCCTTCGACGGCCGTGAACGTCCCACCAGCGTAGAGCTTCGGGCCTGTCCCATCATCAAACACGGCCACAGCTAGGATTTGGCCCGTGACGATGTCTGCCGGGATGACGTGCCAGCTCGAGCCGTCCCACCTAGCGAGACCACTGGCAGGGACGTCCCCCACGGCTGTGAAGTACCCGGCAACATAGAGGCTGGGGCCGGTTCCGTCATCGTAGACCGTAAATGCGCTGACCGGCCCGTCGAAGTCGGGCCCGGCGAACAATGGCGACCAGGCACATCCGGAGCTGCCAGAGGCGTTCAATGGCGAGGCTACAACCAACTTACGATGTTGCTGCTCTGCGCCTTCACCGGTTGTCCACCCGGCCTTGATCGGCGGCACTCCTGAGGAAGTGAAGCTCACCGGCACCATGAAGTCGAGCGTTGTAATCCCTGCCGCTACCGCTCGATCCCTGGCAACGACCTCGCCGTCACCCCACCGGCCGTCCCCGTTGAAGTCAACCCAGATCGTGAGCCGGGCGGGCTTCACGCCGTGCCAGCTGACAGCGAGGTGGCCCTGACCGCCGGGTGTGAGGCCACCGACGAAGGTGAAGGTGGCAGGAGTGTTCTCGGCCCGGGTGGGAGGCGTCCCGAGTGAGGGGGTCCCTGAGGCAGCGGTAGCCCCGCTCGCTGCAAGCGCCATCCCCAGCGAGAACGCAGAAGCCAGCAGGACCGAGCGGATCGCCCTCTTCTGTGGCTGCTGTTCGGAACCGGCCCCCTGCAGCGTCCAATCAGAACAGCTCGGTGGATCTGTTTGCGGACTCGCCAGGTTCCTTTGATGTAGCATATCTAGGCCCCTTCGGCAGTGTCGACTCTCGTTCTGAGATTGCATCCATTTCACAGTGTTGGTTATGGCGATTGACTCTGCACAACATTAGGGCACGAAGGTCGCCTGCGTCAACCCCCCGCAATCTCGGGTTCGCGACGGCCGTTGTAGAGGAGTTGGGCACCGTATACTGCGGCCTATGCGTTGGGTGCCACATGGGGAGCACGATGGCTGATCTGACAGGTCGGTTTCGGCAAACGAAGCGAGCCGCGGGGAAGGCGCTCGACGACGAGTACCTGGTTCTCGATCTCGGCTCAGGGGACTACTTCGGGCTGGGCGAGGCAGGCGGGGTCATCTGGGAGCACCTCGACGGCACGCGAACGTTGGCGGAGGTCGCCGACGAGATCGCGGAACGGTACGGGATCGATCGCGGCCGCGCGCGGTCCGACCTCCTGGCTTTCGTCGACGAGTTGCTCGAAAGGGATCTCGTGGAGCAGGTGGACGAGGAGGTAGGGTGAGTAGCGGCGCAACCAGCCTTTTCCTGACGATCGGCGGCGAGCTGCGCTTTCGCTTCGACGGCCTCGCGCACGAGTTGGCGAGCCGGATCCGGATCCACCTGCCATCGTTCGTGGCCGCCGACCCGAGCCGGTCGCCCCACCGCGGCACCGGTCGTCAGGCCACCGCATCGACACGGGAGGCGGAGGTCATCACCATCACGGTTGGCGAGCCCGGTCCCGAGCTTCCGAGCGGCGGCGAGCTCGTGCTCGAGCAGGACGAGCTCCGGATCCAGCGCAGCGAGGAGCTGGTGCAGTTCAGCCTGCAGGGGGCAACCGCCTGGTGCGATACGGCTCACGGGCGGGGAGGCCTCCTTCTGACTGACAGCGAACCGGGGGTTCTGGATGCGCTCACCGGATTGGTCCTCGATCCCCTGCTGATGGAGCTGGCCGTGGGGCGCGGGTGGCTGGGCCTCCATGCAGCGGGCGTCGCATGGGGGGGCCGGGGGGTCCTGCTGCCGGCGTCCAGCGGCAACGGCAAGTCGACAATCTTCAAGGCCGCGGCATCGGCCGGCCTCGATCTGCTGTCGGACGACCTGGTTTGGGTGCACCCGGCCGGAGACGAGCTCAAGCTATGGGCGTTTCCGCGCGGCGCTCCGAGCGAGCCCGCGCCGGAGCCGACGATCGGCTGCGTGCCGCTGGCGGCGGTCGTCCACCCGACCCTCTCCCGGCGGAAGACGAGCCGGCTCGAGCCCCTCACCCAGAAGGAGTCGTTCGAGAACCTCGTCGGGCAGAGCGGTTTCCTCTCCTGGGGCCGTGCGGCGGTCGAGCGGTTCCAGATGCTGACGCACGTCGCACAGGTGCCGGCGTGGCGTCTCGAGGCCGGTAGCGACCGGCACCAGGTTCCGGAACTCCTGCGAGCGCTGTTGAGAGGCGGTTGTTAGAATCGAGTCCATGGCCGACGACAGCGGGACCGGGGACACGAACCGCCTCACCGAGGACGGTGCCTTGGCCTCGACAGGAAGGTACCGGGCGCCGCTCGATCTCGTGCTGTTCTCCGAGGCCTTGATCGTGGCGCGGGTCGCGAGCCGGGTGACGTCACGGCCAATTCCCGAGGTCGCTCGAGCCGTGATGAGAACACCGGTGATCGTCCGGACCACAGACTCCCGACGAGCTGTACGCGCCGCCGGGCGGGCAACCTCGCGGCTGGCCCGGCGAGGCGCGGGCCTCGACACCTGCCTGACGCGCGCTCTGGTGACCGCCGCCCTGCTCCCGCGCCGCTCCGCAGTGACGCTCCGTATTGGCTTCCGGCCGCCCTCCCAGGCATCGGCCGTCGACGGGCACGCCTGGCTCGCGGTCGACGGTGAGGACCTCGAAATCATGATCCCTCCGGGTGACGCCGGCCAGCGCCACACCCAGGTGCTGAAGATCCCGATGAGATCGCCAAGAACGAGTCGCAAGTTCTCCAGCTAGTTGTTGCTACCGTCGGACAAACTGTCTGCCAACCCACCAGTTTCAGGCTATCTAACAGCTGCCTCTTGACTCGACAGTCTCTGCATCGTAAAGTTGATGCACCACATCATCTCGAAAGGCTGCACATGTCAAGTCACGACGCCAAGGGCTCTATCCCAACCCGTCACCGCACGGGGTCGGAAGTGACTCAAGTTGAGACAGAACGAGGGAGCTTTCTGACTCGAGACCCTCGAGGGCTCGGCGTCCTTGACCCCGACTCGTCAGCGTCAGAAGACGCCCATCCTCTGGAGGGCAGACCGCTGCGGCCGAAGCGCTACGAGCCGCCGGCGGTCATCTGGTCGGAGCCGATCGACCAGGCGGTGATGCTGGCCGCCGCCTGCGGCAAGACGATCGGCTGGCCCAACGCGCAGTGCGCAACGGCGCCCGGGAGCTGAGGCGATGCAGCGCGCAGCTCACGTAGCGTGGCAGCAGGTGGGAGACGGCGTCGTCGTGGTCGACCTCAAGCAACACACGGCGACGGCGTTCAACGACACCGGAGCACTGGTCTGGATCAAGCTCGGGGAGCAGACGCCCGGCGAGATCGCTGACCACCTGGTGAAGGAGTTCGGCGTGGCCCCCGAGAGGGCCCTTGCCGACGTCGAGTCGTTTCTCACCGGCCTCGCCTCACTGGGCCTGATCGAGAGCGACCCTTGAGCGCCGGAGACTGCGTGAGCCGTGTGGCCGCACTCAAGCGACGGGCGCTCGCCGCAGCCGTTCCATTGTCGGTCCACTTCGAGCTGACCTACACGTGCCCGTGGAGGTGCGAGCTCTGCTACAACCCGCGGCGCCACGACATCCATCCGTTGACGGTCGAAGAGTGGAAGCCGGTCCTCGACGACCTGCGGCGGCTGGGCACTTTGTTCGTGACCCTCACCGGCGGTGAGCCCCTCGCCTACCCCGGCTTCCTCCAGCTCGCCCGTGCGGTGCGCCAGCGGGCGATGGCGTTGCGCATCTTCACGAACGGCGATCTCGTGGACTCCGACATGGCGGCAGAGATCGCCGCACTGTACCCACTGTCAGTGGAACTGTCCCTGCACGGCGCCGGGGCCGCAACCCACGACCGCACAACGGGACGGGATGGCTCCTTCGAGCGGCTGATGGCGGCCGTCGAGCGACTGCAGCGCGTCGGCGTCAACCTGGTGCTCAAGGCGCCCGTGACCCGGCTCAACGAAGACGAGGTGGAGCGGATGGCGGCGCTGGCCGAGGGTCTCGGCGTTCCCCTGCGCTTTGACCCGGCGATTGCACCCCGTGACGATGGCGACCAAGGGCCCCTGGCCTTCGCGGCCAGTTGCGGCGGCATCAGAAGGACGTTTCAGCTGCTGGCGAAGCACGGCGGGCTTCCCGCGGCGTCGCGCATCGAAGGCGGCTTCAACTGCGGACTCGGCCGGTCGACGCTCGCGATCGATCCCGAGGGCAAGGTGTTTCCGTGCATCCAGTGGCGCAGCTCGAGCCTCGGCAACGTCCGCGAGACCGGCCTTGCGGAGCTGTGGCGAACCTCGCCGGTGCGCCGACGCGCCGCGGAGGTGGCCAGCGAGGCAAACCAACGGATGCTCCAGGAAGGCGGAGCCGTGGCCGGCTACCCCTTCTGTCCTGCCGTCGCCGAGCTGCGGCACCATGATCCGTACGCCGTCGGCGACGACGTGCGGCGCCAGGCCGAGCTCGCCCAGGCCCTGCAGAGGCCGGCGTGAAGCTGGCGCTTGCCGGGCTCCGCTTCGTGGTCGAGCCCGACGGGCTCCTGACCGCGGGAGAGCGCGCCGCGCTCGCGCGGCTTGACGAGCGGACCACGGCATCCGCGGGTCTGCCGTTCCGGCTGGAGGTCGAGGACCGTCCCCCTGCCGACGAGACGCTCGAGCCCACCGGGTGGCCTGCAGACGTTCACGCCGAGGGCCGGCTGGTCCGCCTCGCCCACCGCGATTTCGAGGCAGCGCTGGACATCCAGCGCCGCCTCGGCGTCCTGCAGCGCGATCCGGCAGGGACCTTCCCGCTCGAGGTCACGCTGCGCACGGCGATGTGCTGCGCCCTGCCGCTCGCAGAAGGCGTCGCCCTTCACGCGGGCGGTGCCGTCCTTCCTCCCGGCGGCGTGGTCTTCTTCGGGCCGTCGGGCGCGGGCAAGACGACGGCGGCGGCCTGCTGCCCACACCCGGTTCTCTCGGACGAGCTGGTGGCGGTCCGCGGGGACCCGTTCGAGGTCCGGGCCACCGGCTTCTGGGGCGAGCTCGCCCCGGCCGGCACGACTGCCAGGCTCGCTCCTCTGGCTGCCGTGGTCGAGCTGGCCAAGGGCCCGCGCCTGTCCATTACCCCGCTGGCTCCGGAGGAGGCATTCAGGCACCTGCTGAGCTGCATCGTGCTGCCGGCCTCGGATGCCCTCTGGAACCACGCTCTGGCAACCGTCGCGCGGCTCGTTCGGGCCGCGCCGTGCCTGCGCCTGAGCTGGTCGCCCACGAGATCGCCGTGGGAGGACCTGTGCGCCGCAATCGAAGCTGCTCGCGAGCCCGCGAGCGACCGACGGAGGTCGGCATGAGAGTGACCCGCTACGCTCCCCTCCTGCTCACCGCGCTTACCCTGACCGGGATCAGCCAGGCCCAGACGCCGTTCCTGGTCAAGGACATCAACACCACCGCGTCGTCGGAGGGCTCCGATCCTCGGCTCATCGTGGCGGTTGGCTCAGTTGCGTTCTTCGTGGCCAACAACCGAACCAGTGGTTACGAGCTGTGGAAGAGCGACGGCACCGAGGCCGGCACCGTCATGGTCAAGGAGATCAGGGCAGGCTCGGCGGGGAACTGGCCATGGAACCTCACCGCTGTGGGTGACACGCTGTTCTTTACGGCCGACGACGGCAATACCGGGTACGAGCTCTGGAAGAGCAACGGCACCGAGGCTGGCACCGTCATGGTCAAGGACATCGTCGCTGGATTGAGCAGCTCATCGCCCAGTCGGCTCACCGCCGTGGGCGACACCCTCTTCTTCCGG
>JAJDNH010000147.1 GCA_022340775.1 Acidobacteriota bacterium | reverse complement strand
TGGCCCACAAGATCCTCATCGGCATCGGACAGAACAAGACAATCGATGAGCTGCAACGGAGCTATGCCTACAACGAGATGTTCTTCCTGCGTTCGCCACAGGAGATGTACGAGCTGTTCGCCGATGATCCGGGCGCGTGCGAGCGGACGGTCGAGATCGCGGATCGATGCCACGTCCTTTTCGACACCTCGACCCTGCACCTGCCGTCGTACCCCGTGCCCGAAGGCCACACGCTGGCGTCCTTCCTCGCTGAGCAGGCTCGTCAGGGGCTGGAACAGCGCCTGGGCGACGGCCGCATCCGAACCCATGATGCGGACAGCTACCGCAAGCGCCTGGCTCACGAGCTCGAGATCATCGAGCGTATGGGATTCCCCGGCTACTTTCTGGTCGTATGGGATTTCATCAGGTTCGCGAAAGACAGCGGCATTCCGGTGGGACCGGGTCGGGGCTCTGCTGCGGGCTCCGTCGTTTCCTATGCCTTGGGAATCACCGACATCGATCCCCTCGACTACGACCTCCTGTTCGAACGCTTCTTGAATCCCGAGCGCATCTCCATGCCGGATATCGATATCGATTTCTGCCAGCGCGAGCGTGACCGTGTCATCGACTACGTCCGCGACACCTATGGGGCGGAATCCGTGGCGCAGATTGCGACCTTCAACGTTCTCAAGGCGCGTTCAGCGGTGCGCGATGTCGGACGCGTCATGGGCATGCCGTTCGGAGACGTGGACCGGATTGCAAAGCTGATTCCCGAAGAGCTCAACATCACAATCCAGCAGGCGCTCCAGGGCTCGTCCGAGCTTCGCGACCTCGTCGACGGTGACGAAGACGTGCGGCAGCTGGTGGGCACGGCCGGACGCCTCGAAGGGCTGGCGCGGCACTGCGGCGTTCACGCGGCCGGCGTCGTGATCGCCCCCAAACCCCTTGTCGAGCTGGTGCCGCTGTACCGCTCGTCGCACGATGAGGTCACGACGCAGTTTGACAAGGACGATGTCGAGGCGCTCGGCCTTCTCAAGATGGACTTCCTGGGGCTCCGCACGCTCACTGTAATTGCGGACGCCCTCGAGTCGATCCAGCGCTCGGGGGCCGATGCGCCCGACCTGACGACGCTGTCGCTGGACGACAAAGACGTGTATGAGCTCTTCTCCGCCGGCTCCACCGACGGCATTTTCCAGTTCGAGTCATCGGGCATGAAGGACGTTCTGAGAAAGGTCAAGCCCAAGGCGTTTCAGGACCTGGCCGCCCTCAATGCCCTTTACCGGCCGGGGCCGATGCAGTTCATCGATGACTACGCGGCCCGCAAGCACGGAACCAAGCCCATTACCTACATCTTTCCCGAGCTCGAGGAGATCCTGGCCGAGACCTACGGGATCATCGTCTACCAGGAGCAGGTGATGCGCATCGCGGTCCAGATCGCCGGCTTTACGATGGCGAAGGCGGACACACTGCGCAAGGCCATGGGCAAGAAGAAGAAGGACATCATCGACCGTGAGGGGGAGAGCTTCATCAAGGGTGGAGTGACCAACGGGTTCCCCGAGGACAAGGTCCGGAGGCTCTGGGAGCAGATCGTTCCGTTTGCGCAGTACGGCTTCAACAAGTCTCACTCGGTGGCCTACGCCCACGTTGCCTACCTCACGGCATACCTCAAGGCTCACTATCCCGCTCACTTCATGGCCGCCATGCTGACCTCCGAAGCCTCCAACACCGACAAGCTCGCGACCCATCTCGGACGGTGCCGGCAGATGGGGATCACGATTTTGCCTCCGGACATCAGCCGGTCCGACAAGCCCTTCACGGTCGAGGACGGAGGCATTCGTTTCGGGCTGATCGCGGTCAAGGGTTTGGGTGAGGCGGCGGTCGATGTCGTTCTTCAGGCACGAACCGCCGAGGGTGCGACCGACTCCCTGACCGGCTTCTTGCGGTCGTTGCCGCCACGAAGCCTCAACAGCAAGGTCGTCGAGTGCCTGGCCAAGGCCGGCTGCTTCGACGCCTTTCAGATCTCACGCAAGGGAATGGTCGAGCACCTCGAGCAGCTGATGGAGCTGGCCGGCCGCGAACGTGAGCAGGCCGAGCTCGGACAGGGTTTTCTCTTCGACGCGTTGCCGTCAGAAACCCTGGAGTCGGAGCTGAAGGAGGTGGAGGCAGCGGATGACGCGGTGCGCTTGGGATGGGAGCGGGAAGTGCTCGGCTTCTACCTGTCCGGTCATCCTCTGGACCGCTACGCGGCACAGCTGCGGCGTTTTGCCGATTGCTCCGTCGACGAGCTGGGAAGGCGGCTGGAAGAGGGGGGCGAGACGGCGACCATCGGTGGGTTGATCACCGGCCTGCGGGTCATACCGATCAAGAAGGAAGGCCCAAACCAGGGACGGAAGCTGGCCGCCATGAGGCTCGAAGATGCGACTGGAAGCGTTCGAACCGTAGTCTTCCCGGACACTTACGACAAGGTCCATCGCCTGCTGGTGAACGGAACGCCAGTTCTGCTGACCGCGACTCTGAAAGGGGAGGGCGGCCAGGTGGAGCTGACGGCGGATGAGGTCGTGGCGCTCGATGGCATCGAGTCGCGGCGAGCCGCAGCCCTGAGGATCATGCTCGACCTGGACAGCGTTGACGCGGAGGCGCTCGAAGAGCTGCGTGAGCTACTCCTGGCCCATCCGGGTGAGCTTCCCGTGCGGTTCGAGCTCGTTCGTCGCGGCCGTTTCCGGGCGCGGTTGGTGCCGCCGGTGGCCCTGACCGTAGATCCCTCGCCCGAGCTCCGCGGCGGGCTCAACGAGCGGCTCGGGAGCGGACGCCACGAGTTCGAGTTCGATGAGCATCCAGCAAACGGAAGCGCTCACCAGGCGCAGACCGAGGGTGTTCCCGATGTGCCGGAGACCCCTGTCGTGGTGAACTAGCGAGCTGGGATCCAGGTATCCAGCATCCATCCTTCAACGTTGGAGAGGGCAGTGGGAGCCCCTGGCCCGCTGTGCTGCCGTCCGCCTCCTGAGAGGTTCGCTCCGGCCCCAGGCACGGCGATCGGAGGAGGCTGTAAGCCGGATTCTGTGCCCTGGGGGGCGGCGTCCATTCATCTTGGCCGTGCGTCGCCGCGCGGCTCGAGCGGCCGACCCGGAAGCCTCACCCGCCGGAGCGGGATACGGAGATGGGCGATCCTCGGCTTCCCTACTTGGCCTTGCTCCGCATGGGGTTTACCGTGCCCCCACCGTCACCGGTGGAGCGGTGCGCTCTTACCGCACCCTTTCACCCTTACCTCCGGCCGGTGCACGGAGGCGGTCTGCTCTCTGCGGCACTTTCCCTCGCGTTGCCGCGGCCGGGCGTTACCCGGCATGCTACCCATCTGGAGTCCGGACTTTCCTCTGCCGGCCACGACCGGCAGCGAACGCCCGCCTCCTCCGATCGCGCCCAGTATACGCCAGTGCAGCCCTGCAGCTCACGCTCCATCTGGTGAAGCATGGGTGACGAGAAGGTTGGAGGAGGACACCGCCAGCAGACTGGTCCCAGAGGAGGTGAGCGCAGTCACCTCCCGACCCGGTAATACTGACCGTAGACGGTGCAAGACTGCCGGTTGCCTTCCGTTGCCTGTGAGGCTTGCGTATCCTGTGACCGTGGGTCTTCAATGGAAACCGGTTACCGAGGACGAGGACATTGGTGTCGTCGCTCTCTCGGGTGTCGTCGCGTCGTCGCGGCTCGATGCTGGCCTTGAAGCTCTGTTGTCCAGCGGTCACCGCGTACTGGAAGCTCCCAACGTGCGAGAGCGGTCCGCCTCCGGCTACCTGGCTGGGGAGGACTCACGCCGACTGGAGGGCCTTCGGTGGCTGCTGGAGCGCGGGACGAGAACGCTGATGGCGGCGCGGGGCGGCTACGGCGCGGCTCGTCTGCTGTCGAACCTCCCCTGGTCCGTCATGGTCGAGAGGGGAGTCACCTTCGTGGGCTTCTCAGACCTGACCGCAATCCTGAATCCTCTGATCGCCCGCGGCGGTGCGGTCCAGGTTCACGGCCCGATGGCGGCCGTTGGCCTGGAGCACAGTCACAACCTGGAACGCCTGCTCAGGGTCCTGCGCGGCGACCTGGTCGGCAAGACGCTGTTCCGCTTCCGGCAGTCACAAGTGGTCCGCCCGGGCACGGCTCGAGGTCACGCCATCGGCGGCAACCTCACGGTCCTCTGCTCGCTGATCGGCACACCGTACGAGCCGCCCTGGGACGACGGCGTGCTCTTCATCGAGGAGGTCGGGGAGCCGATGTACCGTCTCGACAGGCTGTTGACCCATCTCCGGGGCTCTGGTAGGCTCCGAAACGTGAAAGCACTGATTAGTGGGAGCTTGCGTGGTTGCAGGCCGGCAACTGGGCGGACGTCGCTGTGGGGACGTATGCTCGAGGAGACGGCACCGGCGCGGGCGCCGGTGGTGGTGGGGCTCCCGTTCGGCCACGGGGCCCGCAACGATGCGTTCCCGCTGGGAGCTACAGTCGAGATCGATACTGGATCGGGCCAGATCAGCTGGAGGAGTTGATGGCCAAGTTCAAGACCACATCGTCGGCGGCTAAGGGCCATCACGACTCGTTGGAACCTCTTCGGACCCATTTTCAGACGGGGTCGGTCATCTTCTCGGAGGGCGATCTTGGCCTCGCGATGTACGTGGTCGAGTCCGGTGAGGTGGAGATTCGCAAGCGGATGGGTGACGACGACACCGTCTTGGCAGTGCTCGGGAAAGGGGACTTCTTCGGCGAGATGTGCATGCTGCAGGACGAGGTGCCGCGCTCGGCTACCGCAATGGCCAGGACGGACGTCGATGCGGTCATGATCGACCAGGCCGCGTTCACGTTCATTTTGGAGCGCAACCCGGAGATCGCCGTGCGGATGATGCGCAAGCTCGTTCGCCGGTTGCGGCAGACCACCCGTCTTCTCGAGGATGCTGTAGGACACAAGGTGGACCTCGAGTCCTCAGGCATTACCGAAGCGCCGCCCGCGGCTGCCGACCCGACGGTGAGACTGGTCGACAACAAACGAGGAGTCTGGTTCTCGCTCGTGGACAAGAAGGAGACCAGCGTCGGACGGAGCGATCCGGTCACCGGCATCCAGCCCGACATCGATCTCACGCCCGTCGACCCTGAGCGCTCGGTTTCGCGTCGCCATGCACGCTTCCGGCGCGAGGAGGATGGCTCCTTTGTCGTCATTGAGGATGTCGGCACCATGAACGGGACCTTCGTCAACGGTGAGCGGCTGGCCGCGGGTCGTCCCCACCCGGTTGAGAGCGGCGACTCGGTTGTGTTTGGCACCGTCGACTGCCGATTCGAGATCGGTGAGGCGAAGGGCTGACGCCGCTCGGGCCACGGTCGGAGGGACAGGCGCCTGCGGGCGCGACCTCCGTCGCCCCGTCTCTCGGGGGATCCGTGGGTCGCGGTAGCGCACTTCATCCGACGGATCCGGTCACCCGCCTGCGAGGGATCGGTCCGCGGCTCGAGGCTGGTCTTGGCGCCGTCGGCATACACAGAGTGCTCGACCTCCTACTACACGTCCCCCGGAGATACGAGGATCGTACGCAAACGGTCCGCATCGTAGACGTTCCCGCCGGCCGTGAGCCAATCCTGATTCGCGGGGTCGTTCGCCGCCTCAACGTGAGGCGCCGCGGGCGCCGCGGCCGCGGGCTGGTGCAAGCCGAGATCGTGGATGCAAGCGGTGCGCTTCCGGTGGCGTGGTTCAATCAGACATGGTTGGCTCAGCAGCTTCGAAGATCCCCGGAGGTGTACCTGTACGGGGAGCTGAGACCTGACCCTAGGGACGGGCAGCCGCAGCTCGTGAACCCGGTCGTAGAGCCGGTCGATCGTGATGACCCGGCGGCGGAGAGGATCGTGCCGATCTACGGCAAGCTCGGGCCGCTCTCCGGGCGCCGGCTCCGGCGTACGATCGAGAGTGCGTTGTCGGCGCTGGACGACCTGGTCGACCCGCTTTCTCCGGACCTCCGATTGTCGCTCGGCCTGCCCGGGCTGGGAGAGACCCTTCGGCAGCTGCATCACCCGAACGCGCCGGTGTCGGGCAGCGAACGCCAGTCGTGGATCGAGTCGCTCGGCACGCTGTCCACGCCGGCCCACCGCCGCCTCGCGTTCGACGAGCTGCTCGGTCTTGCCGGGAGCGTGACTCGCCTTCGATCGCTGCGCCGCCAGCAGCAGGCTCCCCCCTGCCGGTCACGGAGACGTCTGGACGAGCTGATCAGACTTCCCTTCGAGCTCACAGGTGCGCAGGTGCGAGTCGCCCGCCAGATCCGAGACGATCTCATGCGTCCTTTCCCGATGGCTCGTCTTCTGCAGGGAGATGTCGGCTCGGGGAAGACCGTCATCGCGGCGATGGCAGCGGTAGCCGTACTCCAGAACGGCTACCAGGTAGCCGTGATGGCACCCACCGAGCTGCTGGCTGAGCAGCACCACAGGTCGTTCAGAGGTCTACTCGCCGGAACTCCTCATGAGCCGCTCCTCTTGACCGGCTCGTGTGGCGTTGCCGAGCGTCGACGCATCCTGGCCCGTCTGTGTTCTAACGCTCCCGAGCTGGTCATCGGCACCCACGCTCTCGTTCAGGAAGGAGTGGCGTTCGAGCGTCTGGGCCTGGTCGTGGTGGACGAGCAGCACCGCTTCGGGGTGGCCCAGAGGCAGGCGCTGGTCGAGAAGGGGGAAGGGCCGCACCTCCTGGTCATGACCGCGACCCCGATTCCCCGTTCACTGGCGCTTACCGCTTACGGCGATCTCGACCTAGCGGTGCTCGATGAGCTTCCTCCTGGCCGACGGCCCGTGAGGACCGTCGTCCGCAGAAGATCCGACTCCGATCGACTATGGCGCTTCGTGGCCCGCGAGGTCGCTGACGGTGGCCGGGTCTACGTCGTGTTTCCCCTGATCGACGCTTCAGGCGGGTTGGAGGCGGAGTCGCTGCACGAGAATCTGGAGGACATGGAGCGCAGGCTGTCTGGAGCGCGGATCGGGGTGCTGCACGGCCGGATGAAGCGCTCGGAGCAAGAGGGAGTGTATGAGGCGTTCCGTCAGGGCCGAGTGCAGGTGCTTCTCTCTACGACGGTCATCGAGGTCGGCGTGGACGTACGAGAGGCCACGGTCATGATTATCGAGTCGCCACAGCGCTTCGGTCTGTCACAGCTGCACCAGCTGCGGGGACGGGTGGGCCGTGGTGCGAGGCAGGCCTGGTGCGTGCTGCTGGTGGACGAGGGCATGAGCGCCATGGCGACGCAGAGGATGCAGGCCTTCTGCTCTACAGACGACGGGTTCCGTCTCGCCGAGGCCGATCTTCGGCTGCGTGGCCCGGGCGAGATGGCCGGCCTTCGCCAGTGGGGCGCCGACGGCCTTCGTTTTGCCAGCATCTTCCGGGACCACGATCTGCTCGAGCTCTGTCGGAGTGTGGCGACGCGGCTCCAAGAGGCGGGGAAGCTGGAGGAAACGCTCGTCCGTCTGGCCGAGCTCTACCCGGCTGCTCGAGATGTTCCGGGCTACTGAGGGACTGCCGGGCGCGGCAGTCCGCGAGTGTAGACTGGCGACCGGGAGACATGGGCGCGGATGACGGGGACGAATCGGACGCGGTTGAAACGGCTGGTGCTACTGACACTGGGTTGGGCGCTGGTCGCACTCGGTGTGGTCGGGCTGTTCCTGCCGGTCCTGCAGGGCGTCCTCTTCATCCTCGCCGGCCTGTCGATCCTCTCGCATGAGTCCAAGACCGCGAAGCGTTGGCTGGAGAGACTCCGAGCACGTTTTCCGAAGGCCGCCGAGCGGCTGCATCTGTGGGGCGAGCGCCTGCGGTCCCTCCTCCACGGTAGGCGCAGAGAGTAGGGAACCCGTCCCCGTTGTACGGTCTACTCACCGAGGTGGGCCGCGGGGACGAACGTCGGATCCTGGGTGGCGTTGTCGACGACCGAGGCATAGGCTAGGAAGCGTGCTCCTGGCGATGCCGACGTCAAGACGGCGAACCCTCCCTCGAGGTCCTCGTTTCCCGGAATCGCCTTCGTGTGCTGGTGAAAGGCATAGGGTAGAAGGTCGTACTCGGTGGTGGCAATGGTGCTTCCGTCCGCCCGGTGGTACTCCGCCGTGACCCGGATCGCGTCACCCGTCAGGTTCACGATTCCGATATTGGTGCGGAAGTCGGTGTCGCGTCGCAGTTGAGTGAGAACTGCGGCGTCACCGGCGCCGAACCCCTCGCCCTGGGCGCGTGCAGGGATGAACTGGCCCAGAGTTCCTTTCTCGGCCTGGTTGAACGTACGGCTGGTGACGATGACGGATCCGGTGCCGACCGAGACCCGGATCGCGCCGGCACCGGTGGTGGCGAACAGCGAGCCGAGCACGTCTTGGATCCGTTGTGCCCCTTTCGCCGGTAGTACCAGCTGGCGCGAGATCGGTGTCGTGTTGTCGTGATCCGCCGGCAGGTAGTCGAGGGTCACCGTGGTGTTGGCGTCGGCCGTGTTCACGAGTTCGAGGTCGCTGCGCCACAGGGAGTCTTTCAAGCCAGTTGTGTGTGCCGCGGCTGCGATCCAGACGGGGGTCTCCGGTGCGGCCGCTGCAACCGGCGTCACGAAGGTCGGGTCGCCGGTGCTGTTGTCGACCACCGAGGCGTAGGTCAGTACCGCAGCGGCGGCCGAGGTATTGCGAACGACAGCGAAGCCGTCCGACACGTCGTCAAGGTGCTCGAGGCCGTAGATGTCGGTCTCCTGCACCCACCCGTAGGCAGGCAGGCTTACGGGGTGGGTTGCGAGCAGGTCGCCGGACGCGTTGTATAGGTCGACCTCCGCCGCCGCTGGTTGGTCGCTGGTGTTGGAGATGCCAATGTTGGAGCGAAACGCTGAGTCGGCCTCGAGGCCGACCAGTGTTGCCGACTCTCCTGGCGGGATCGCCGTGTTCTCGAGAGCGCCTCGAACGAACTGTCCGTAGGTTCCCGCGGCCGTGCTGTTGTAGGTCCGCGAGGTAATCAGGAGCGGGCCGCTGGCGCGGAAGCGCACCGCTCCTGGACCGGTGGACGCGAAGGTCGTCTTGACGACGTCGCGGAGGTCGAGAGCGCTCGCCGCCGGTACCGTGAGGGTGACCTCCTGAGCGTTGCCGTTGTCGCTGCCGGCCGGGAGGAAGGCGGCCAGAACGGAAGCGGCTCTCTGACTGGGGTTGTAGAGGTTGAGATCGGTCATCCAATGGGTACCGTTGAGGCCGTCGGAGTGAGCTGCCGCAGGGACGGTGTAGACCCGGTCGAGCGCGCTCGAAGCGCAGCTCAGGCAGTCGGCGGTAAGGCTGTAGCGGCCGACCGAGCTGATGGAGTAAGCACCGATCATGAACCGGTAGGTGGTTCCCGCCTCGAGGTCGAGCTCGAGGTGCGAGGCGATGCGGGCCGTCTTGCAGTTCCTCAGCTCGTCGTCGTCATTGCAGCCTGAAGCGACCGCGGTGTAGGGCCCGCATGCAGCACCGGTCCAAGCGGTGAGCACCGTGTCCGACCCGCCGTCGCACGTCGTCAGCGAGTACCGGCCGCTCTCTTGAGGTGTCAGCTCGAACCACAGCGTGGCGTGCCGTCCGGCATCGGCATCGCTGTCGTCGTGGATGCACGGAATGGCCGGGTCGGAGGTGGCACCCCGGGCGGCACTGTTGTTGAGCTGGATCACCTGTGGCCAGCTGTCCGTCGCCAGCACACGCGGCGTCGCGCAGCTGTCGGCCGGATCATCGACCACGACCTTGACCGAGGCAGCTCCGACCGCTCCGCTGCTGTCTCGAGCGCTTGCCGTCGCATAGTAGCTTCCACCGATGTCGAAGGTGTGCCTCAGAGTTGATGACACCGTGCCGTTGCCGCTGCCTCCGTCGTTCGTGGCCCAGCTATCGGTGACCATCCACCTGACGCTGAGGGGATCGCCGTCAGGATCGGTGGCTGTTGCGCTAAAGGTGGCGGTGCCGCCCCGCTCGATGGTGAGGGTGGCGGAAGGAGAGGTTATGGCCACCACCGGTGCCCTGTTGTGCGACTGCGGCAACAGCAGCCCCCACACGCCGCGGCCGTGGGTCGCGACGCGCAGCATGGAGCCGTCGGCGAGACTCCGGATGTCATGGATCGAGACCGCAGGCAGACCGTCGCCGTACGACTCCCAGGACAGCCCTCCGTCGGTTGAGCGGAAGAGACCCACGTCGGTGCCGGCGTACACGACGGAAGGGTCGGCGGGATCCCACCGTGCCACTTGAACGCTGAACTGAGCGAGACCGTCGGCCGCGGCCGACCACGTGAGCCCGCCGTCGGTCGTCCGGTAGATCCCTGGACCGGTGGTCGAGCCGAGGCAGGCCAGGGCAACATCGGCATCGAAGGGGGAGATCTCGATGTTGATGACGCGTCTGGAGGGCAGACCGTCGTCTCCGAAGTGAGTCGCGTACCAGGTGGAGCCACCGTCCTCGCTGCGGTAGAGATCACGGTTCTTGGCCACCATGAGGACCTGAGCGTCAGCCGCGGTGGTGGCGATGCTCCAGATTTCGCTCGGGTTCCACGCGCCGTTCGTGACCTCGGTCGGGAGTGGTTCCCAGGTATCGCCACCGTTCTCGGATCGCCACACCTTCGAGGTTCCCGTGTAAACCACGGACGGGTTGGTGGCATCGAGGGTCAACGGCGTGATGAAAGGCGTGACCTCGTCACTCCCAAACGCGGGCTCGGCTGGCACGAACCTGCCGCCGGCGAGGCTGCGAAACACCTGGGTGTTGTAGATGGTGGCGTACTGGATGTCCGGAACTGACGGGTTGATCGCACACTCGAAGCCGTCGCCTCCGAGCACCTCGGTCCACGAGCCGTCGTCCGTGTCGCTGCGGCGGTTGGTGCCGTTGTCCTGTGCCCCGGCCAGGATTCGGTCGTGGTGGATCGGATCGAGCGAGAGCGCGTAGTACTGGCGCGTGATCAGCCCGACGTTGCAGTCGATCCAGTGGCTGCCGCCATCCGAGGACCTCCAGACGCCGCCGTCACAGCCCAGCCAGAGTGAGTTTCCCTGCCACTGCAGGTCGTGGGCATCAACATGCGGGAGATCGGCTGATCCGGAGGATGGCTTTCTGGTCGTCCAGGTTGCGCCGCCGTTGACCGAGACCACGTAGTAGACACCGCCTCCTACCAACCAACTGGGGTTGGTCGGGTTGACCGTCAGCGTGTTGTCGTACCAGCCCTGCTGGCCGAGGTACGCGGGCGCGGTGGAGATCTTGCTCCAGCTGCTTCCGCCATCGGTTGTCTTGTAGATGGTGACCGGAGGTCCCGAGCCCTCATCCTCCCCCTCGTTGAAGGTGGCGTAGAGGATCTGGTCGTTGCTGGCCGCCAGCGCCAGCGCGAGGCGGTTGAGCGACCAGTCGCTGTCAGGTGTTGGCAGGCCGGTCGCCGCAGGATGCCAAGTCACCCCGTTGTCGGTCGAGGCCATGACCCTGCCGTAGCCGGTCGGGCAGGCCGAGAAGCACCAGAGGGCGGCGTACAGGTGATCGGGGTCGTCCGAGGAACGGACGACGTCGGTGGGAACCGCGGAGTGCGAACCACCTGCGGCCGACACGGCGAGCGGCGTCGTCCAGGTCGCGCCGCCGGTGTCCGAGCGCAGCAGGCCCGCGTTGGTCGCCGCGAGGAGCGTGTCGGGATCACGGGGATCGACGTTGATCCTGTAGAACTGAGTGGCCACCACTGTGTCGGGGAGGCTCCAGGTCTCGCCGCCGTCGTCCGAGCGCAAGAGCCCGATACCGGGGATGAAGTCGATCCCGTAACCTCCTTCGCCGGTCCCGACGTAAACAATGTTGGCGTCGGAGGGAGCGTAGGTCAGGGCTCCGACCGAGAGGTTCGGAATGCCGTCGGTGAGGGGAGTCCAGGTTACCCCGGTGTCGGTCGTCTTCCACACGCCGCCGCCAGCCGCACCCACCAGCACAGTGCCCAGATCGGTCGGGTTCGGTGCGACCGCAGTGATCCGTCCGGCGCCGTTGTTCGGTCCCAGGCTCACGGCCCCGGCCTGGGCAACCCCGAGCGCGTGTGCGCTGCCGGCCCGCGCTATGTGCCGCCTGTACACCTCGCGTGCCCGGCCGAGCATAGTCTGTGGTTGGATCGGGGTACGGTCCCCACCCAGTCGCTCGATCGCGAGCCGGTACCTCTGCCGGATCGTGTCGGCCTCGCCGATCCGGCCGTCACCATCCCGGTCGAGAGAGGACGGAGCCTGGGTGGCGCGCAGCGGCCGACGCGCGTGCGAAGGCAACGCACCCAGGACGACAACGACCACCACGAGGGCGATCATCATGACGGCTGGAGAACGTCGGGGAGGCTTCAACTCGAGCTCCTTCGAACGGGTTCGTTTTGGGGCCTGCGGCGATCGGCCTTGTCTCGAGCTGAAGGTCCGCGGTCCGTACCGCGCAGGGTATCCCGTACCGGGAGGATTGACAACCTGGGGACGCCCGCGAACCGTGCTCGTTACAGGCTTTTCTGGTCGATTCGAGACCGCTTCCGAGAGCAGAACGCGCTGTTGCCGGGTCCGCAGGCTGGGGACGCAGGTTCATGGCACAATGACTACAGAGGTGGATCATGGAGCTGGTACCCGTCACCGGCGATCAAAGGTTGGATGACTTCTACAAGCGGCTCAGGGCGCGGATCGACTCCTGGTTGGAGTCCGAGCGCGGAAGGCGGTACCGTCATGCCCGCTATCTGATTCTGGTGCCGGACCTCTTCCACCTCCTGATCAGGCTGACTCTGGACGGGCGCGTTCCCGGGCGCGAGCGTGCCCTCCTGGTCGCGGCAGTCGCCTACGTCGTGTCCCCAGCCGACTTTCTGCCGGAGCTGGTGCTGGGGCCCGTGGCGTTCGCCGACGACCTGGTGCTCATGGCGTTGGTCGTGAACCGTGTCCTCAAGAAGGTGCCGCGCGAAGTCGTGCTGGAGCACTGGTCCGGTCGCGAGGACCTACTCGATGCCGTGCAAGGGATCCTGACGGCGGCGGATCGGATCGTCGGTGGTCGGCTTTGGGGCCGGATCAAGGGGTGGGTGCAGGCCCGCTAGAGGAGGCGGGAGTGGAGGAGAGAGTGAACGAGGTGCCAATGCTGACACCCGACCACGTACCGTCTCCGGTCGTAGCACCGGAGCAGATGGCAGCGGTTGACTCGAGCCCCTCCGTGATGCGCCCGATACCCGGGAGCAGAATGTTCGAGATCCGGGATGCCCTCGCCGTCTACCGCCGAGCGAACCCCGACGGGACGATGTTCGACGCCTCGCAGGGAGACGGCGGCGCCAGCCTCCCGGGGGTGTCCGGAGAGGTCCTCGAACGGGCCGCCGAGCTCCAGCGAGAGCACGGCACCGGGTACGACAAGCCGTTTGGCACGGACATGTTCCGTCGGGCCGTGGTGGAGGACTACTGGGGTCTGGATCCGCGAACGGGCTGGGGGCCCGGGAACGTCATCGCTTGCCAGGGCGGCCGGGACGCGCTCGAGAAGGTGTATCGTGCGATGCTCTTTCTCGGCCACGGACGTCTCGGTGACTTTCTGGTCGTGTCGCGGGTGCCGTGGATCTCCTACAACTGGGGTCCGTATGCGGTCGGCGCCAACGTGTTACGTGCACCGGGGGAGGAAGCGGCGGCATGGGAGCTCACGCCGGAGGGCATCGCAGCCTGCGTCGAGCTGGCCGGTTCGCTCGGAGATCGCAAGGTCGCGGGAGTTGTGATCACCAGCCCCGATAACCCTACCGGGCGGACGCTGACCGCAGAGCGTCAGCTCGAGCTGGCAGTGTCAGCCTTCCGAGCCGGCGTGCCGTTCGTCATCTTCGACTGGATCTACAACCGGGTGACCGATAACGAGCCACACGACATCAGCGGCTTCCTGGGCGCGATGGATACCGCCGACCGCGAGCGCTGCATTTTCCTCGATGGGATAACCAAGTCTCTCGGCGCCAGCAATATCAGGAACGCCCACCTGCTCGCCTCTGAGCCCGTGGTGGGCTTCATTCAGAGCCGGGCATCGCACGCGGTGATCCCCTCGTTTCACAGCCAGGCAGTGGCCATCGCCGCTTACCGGATGGGTTTCGGACTCGCCGCCCGCGGTATCGTCGAGCCGACGAACCGCAGTCGCGCAAGGCTGGCCGAGTTGCTGGAGGAGCGCGGAATCCGTCACATTCTTGGCAAGGGATACTACGCGTTCATCGACGTTGGACATTGGCTCGATCGGGCCGGCCTGGCGGACAGCGCAGCGCTGGGTTCGATCCTGGCCGAGCGCCACGGTCTGGCCATCGTGCCGGGCGTCTACTTCAGCGAGTTTGGGCGGCGGTGGATCAGGTTCTCCTATGCCCTGCCGCCAGAGACCACCGCCGGTGCCGCGGATCGCCTCTTCACGGCTCTGGACACCTTGTGACCAGGCGAGCGGGGGCGCGACACGAATGACAGCTCTGAGTAGGGCCGACTGGTACCGATTTGCAGATACGGTGAGCATGGCGGTGGAGACCTCCGGCAGGGATGATGCGCAGGGTGGTACTTGCGGCCTCGAGGTCGAGCTCAACGTCCTGGATCGCGACTTCAAGCCCGTGCAGCGGGTGGGCTTCGGTCCGGAGAGCGTGCCCTTTGCCGATCATTTCCTCGAGCAGCGGCTGCCGGCCTGGGTGCGTGGGCGGTTCCAACTCGAGGTCTTCAACTGGATGGCTGAAGCGACGACACACCCATATTTCTCGCCGTACGGAGCGGTCGCGGAGGCCCGGCTGTTGGAGGCCGTGGCAGCGAACGCTCTGGCGGAGACGGAGCTCGCGGTCGGAGAGCCGTTGTTCGCCCTTCACGGCAACATCCCGTACCCTCTCGAGGTTTCGCCCAGGAGCATTCCGGACGGTTGGAACCTAGCCCGCAAGCGCTACCTGGCACGTTGCGTCGAGCTGTTCGGCGCCAGCCTGGCCACGGCAGGTATCCACACCAACCACTCGTTCCCGGAGGCCCTGCTGTCGTGGGACTTCATTCACCTGCCTGAGACTGAACGCCGCGGGCTGACCCTCGAGGGGTATCGCAACGACGTCGTCATCCGGGCGACCCGCCTGATGCGTCCGTACTGCCCGCTGTTCATCGCGGTGTCGGCCGCGTCCCCACTGGCAGCCGAGACCGTGGACGGTACACCTCAGATCGTGCTCACCGGAGTCGACTCGCAACGGATGCTGACATTTCCCAACCCCTCCTCTCTCGATATTCCCAACCTCTACGCCGGTCATCGCGAGTACCTCCGTCTTTCCTACGAGCTGGTGCGTAGCGGGAAAAGGTTCGGTGCCAACAACTGGACTCCGGTGCGGGCGCGGTCTGGTGTCGAGCCGGTCATGCGGAACATCCTGGCCACCTCCGAGCAGCTTCGAGAGCTGTACCGCCGCGGCCTGTACGCCAACGGCGAGGCCGCGGCCCTCGAAGAGGCTGAGCGGGCCGTGATGGTGGAGAAGCTGTGCGCTCGGGTCGACCTGCCGATGAGCCGGGTCGAGGTGAGGACGGATGAGGGAGGCGACTCGTTGGAGCTGGCGGTGGCCAAGGTCGCGTTCAAGCAGCTGCTGATGCTGTACCACTACGCCGATTCCGAGGCCGGAGCCGGCTACGTGTACGGTAACGGGGATGTCGAGCGGGCCCGCCGCAACGAAGAGGCCGCGGCCCGGGAAGGCCTCGATGCCGAGATTGAGCACCCCTTTGGGGAAGGCCCGGTGGTGGTCCGTGAGTGGCTGGGCTCCGTGTTGGAGAGCCTCGAGCCGCTGGCCGAGGCCCTCGGGTGGTACCCCGAGCTCGAACCGCTGAGGGAGATGGCCGGAGGAGGCGTCAACCCTGCGGGCGGTTTGCGGCAGTGGCTCTCGGAGAGGGTCGAGACGAACCAGTGCGCACCGTCGGGCACACCGGTCGTACCTCGCGAGGCGCTGGCAGAGTGGGCGAGGGAGAGAAGGCAGCGACTGGGCGGCGAGGTGGCTGGCATCGTCGAGCGAATGAGACGAGACCCGGAGTGGGACAAGCTGGCGCAGCTGGTGGAAGGCGTCCAGCACCAGGGCCAGGAGCAGCCAGCGGCCCCAGTGCGCCTGCAGGACGAGCGAGCGAGAAGTATCGGCGTCGGCACATCCGGTCGCACGGGTGAGGTGCTGGCGCTTGCCGCCGAGCTGGTCCGGATCCCGTCGGTGACAAACTGCTCGGAAGAGCGACTGGATGAGGTGTCTCGGTGCGGGCGGTTCATCGCTGGCTGGCTGCGCGAGGCCGGCCTGGTGTCCCGCCTCTACGACGGCGGCCGCTACCCGGCAGTGCTCGCCGCCTTCCCGGGTGCACCACAGGCCCTCGTGACCCTGTGTGGGCACTTCGACGTCGTCAGGCCGGAGCCAGACGATCGTCAGCTCGAGCCGCTGGTCGAGGGCGACTATCTGGTGGGGCGTGGGGCGGCGGACATGAAGACCGTGGTTGCTTCCTACATGGTCTGGATGCGCCACCTGGCTCGCGCCGGCGGGCCACCACCACCCATCAACCTGCTCCTCGTCGGTAACGAGGAGAACGGCGAGGCCGAGCCGTTCGGCACTCCGCACGTTCTGGATGACTTGCGACGCCGAGACAGCTGGGAGCCGGGTCTCATGGTGGTCGGCGAGCGAACCGGCGAGAACGGTGACGAGCTCGTCGGCAAGGTGTGCACGGCCAGTCGCGGGGTGGCCAGGATGCGACTCACGGCCCACGGTAGGAGGGGACACACCGGGGTCGGCTCCGCCCCTGGGGATCTCCTCGAGGTCCTGGTCGCGGCCAGGCAGGCCCTGACGTCGCTGTTCAGGCGCCGTCTCACGCTTTCCAGCCTCGACGGCTGGCAGACCGGCGCCCGCTTCCCCTTCCTCAACGTCGGCGAGACCGGTGTCTACAACATCACTCCGGGCTCGGGCGTGCTCGGGGTCGAGATCCGACCCATACCGGAGGATGACCTTGAAGCTCTCATGGTCGACGTGAAGGCGGTCTGTACAGAGCTCAAGCTCGACCTGGAGACCGAGGTCATGGAGCCCGGCGTTGCCTGCCCGGCCGACAACCCGTGGCTGAGCACTCTGCTAGACGCGGTCGAGGTGGCGACGGGCAGCGCCCCGGTGATCGGGCGCAAGCTCCCCGGCAGCTCTGCCCGTTTCGCTCCGAGAGGCAACGCGGTTGTCTGGGGGCAGACGGGTCTCGGGCCCCACTCAGCCGACGAGCGTCACTTCATCCCCAGCATCGAGCCCTACTTGCGCGTGCTCGACGTCTTTGCGGCAAGGCTCGCGGAACGCGATTCGCGGCGGTAGACGATCCACTGCCGCACACCCTTGCTCGTCGTCCACAACTTATCGGCAACCGCGTCGTATCTCAGCTGTGGCATTCCCTCGCCCGAGCCGTTTTGTCGCCACGGTTGGAACCCTTCGATGCGCCGGCCGAAGTCCCTTCTGTGGGTGATGAGCTACGATGGCCGGAGCGAGCAAGGCGAAGATCGTGACCGGCCCGCGACTTTCACTGGTGATCCCGGCCTTCAACGAGGAGAAGCTGCTGCCGCGGCTGTTGGAGAGCGTGGAGTGGGCCGGACAGCAGTACCGCTACGGCCCGGAAGCGGTCGAGGTACTCCTTGCCGACAACGCCTCCACCGACCGGACGGCGGAGATCGCGGCCGCCCGCGGGTGCCGAGTCGTCTGCGTCGAGGAGCGGCGGATCGCCGCCGCCCGCAACGGTGGGGCGCGACAGGCCGGGGCGCCGGTGCTCGCCTTTGTCGATGCCGACGCTCGCGTCCACCCGGAGACCTTCAACGCTGTGGAGGA